>DATCTE010000233.1:0-4179 GCA_036568085.1 Thiobacillus sp. | reverse complement strand
CCAGCGCCTGCGCCACCAGCAGGCGGCGCTTCATGCCGCCCGACAGGCTCTGCGTGTTCTTGTCGGCGTGCGGGGTGAGATCGAGGTGGTGCATGATCTCGTCGATCCAGCCGTCATTGTGCTTCAGCCCGAAGTAGCCGGACTGGATGCGCAGGGTTTCGCGCACGTTGAAGAAGGGATCGTAGACCAGTTCCTGCGGCACCACGCCCAGCGCGCGGCGCGCCTGGCGGTAGTCGCGCACCACGTCATGGCCCATGATGGCGGCCTGGCCGGAGTCGGCCCGCGTGAGTCCGGCCAGGATTGAAATGAGCGTCGTCTTGCCCGCCCCATTGGGGCCCAGCAGGCCGAAGAACTCGCCCGGCTGGATGTCGAGCGAGACGCCGTCGAGCGCCTGGGTGGTGCGAAAACGCTTGCGCAGATCGCTGACGCGGATGGCAGGCGCTGCCTGATTCATGCCGGCAGCAGTTCGGACACGCCGTACAGTTCAGCCAGCGTGGTGAAACTGGATGGCAGGCCGGTGCAAGTCAGCGTGCGACCGGCCTGGCCGACCTGCCGCATGGCGCTGAAGATGAGTGCGAGCGCAGCCGAATCGGCAGTTTCCACCCCGCTGAAATCCAGGGTTTCAATTCCCTTGGCAAGTTGGGGTTGCAACTCGCGCAGCAGGCCACCCACGCTGTCGACCGTCACCGCACCGGCGACGCGGCAGCTTGTGTCATCACATGCGATCACGAGCCGGAACGCGGCACCGGCTGGGCGCCGCCGCGTGCAGACTGGTCGGCCAGCGTCTTGATCAGCCCGTCTATCCCCTTCTGGCGGATGGTGCTGGCGAAGGATGCGCGGTAATTGGTGACCAGGCTGACGCCATCGATCGTCACGTCGTAGACCTTCCAGCCGAAGCTGGTCTTGTACATGCTGTAGTCGATGGGAATGGGTTGCCCACCGGGCTGGCGAATTTCAGAGTGTACGGTCACGTCGGTGTCATCCGGCTTCATCGTCAGCGGCCTGAACTCGACCGTCTGATTGGTGAACGCCGTAAGCGAGGCGGAGTAGGTCCGCACCAGCAGATTGCGGAACTGGGTCACCAGCGCCTGTTTCTGCTGGGCGGTGGCGCGCGGCCAATTTTTGCCGACAGCCAGCTGGGTCATGCGGTTGAAGTCGAAATTGGGCAGGATTTTGGCTTCGACCAGCTGATAAGCCTTGGACAGATCGCCGTTCCGGATTTCCTTGTCCTGCTTCAGGATGGCGATCACTTCCTGCGTGGTGCTGCGTGCCAGCACATCGGGCGGCGTGTCTGCAGCCCGTGCCGGGCTGGCGTTGAATCCCAGCACCAGCGCCAGAAGCAGAAAAAACGTGCGCAACATAACTTATTGTCCTATTCGAAAAATGGGTATGCGAGTAAATCAGCTATAGGGTAGACGCGCTCGCGTTACTTGAGTTCACCCGTCAGGCGTGCCAGTTGCGCCACGTTCATGTTGTAGTCGTTCACCGTACGCAGATATTCCGTCTGCACCAGGACGTAGTTCTTGATCGCGTCGGCCACTTTGTCGGCGCTTTCCATCCCCGCCGAAAAATCGGCCAGGGACGCCACCATCCAGCGCCGCGCCGCCGTTGCGCCATCGGCCAGTTCGCGCTGCCCATTGAAGTTGGCCTGGGCGTTGACGTAGGCCTCGCTCACTTCAAACGGAATGCCCGCCACCGCAAATGCCTTCTTGTGGTTGAGTGCCTCCAGTTCGGCCTGCGCCTGATTGACGCGCGCATTGGCGGTACCAAATACGGTGTCCCACTTCACCCCCACCACCGGGGTAAGGCCACCGTTATTGAAGGGGTCGTTGATGTAGGGGTTATCCAGCCGATCGCGCTGCGAGGCGTAATTGACCTGGCCGATCACGCCGGCGTATACATCCGGCATGCGATCCGCCTTCTTGGCCGCCACCAGGGCGCGGCGGGCGCGCAATCCGGCCTCGAGTTCCTGCATCTCCGGGCGATCCTGCAAGGCACGCGCCTGGAATTCGGCCAGATCGATCTGCGGGAAGGGCACCGGCGCGATGCGATCGTCCGCCACCGTCAGGTCTTCCTTCAGGCCAACCCCGGTCAGCACTTTCAGACCGTCCAGGCTGATTTTCTCGACGGCACGCGCCTGACTCACATATTTGGCAAGCAGGCCTTTCGCGGTTTGCAGCGCATACAGGTCGGACTGTTTGGACTCGCCGTTTTCCTTCTTGAGATTGCGCTCGACCGAGCTGATGGACTGATTCAGCCGATCCTGCATGTCTTCCAGGAAAACCCGGGTATCGCGCGCGGTCAGATAGCCATAGTAGGCGCGTTTTGTGTCGTACACCGTATCGGTGCGTGTCTTCTTGAGTTCGCCCTGCTTGAGGTCGACGTTGCCCTGTGCGGCTTCGCCATAATGTTCGATTTTGCCAAACGTAAAGAGCGGTTTGATCAGCGCGAAGTCGAGGTGCGTCCAGTCGGAAACACCATTAATACTGTTGCCGTCGGAACGCGGGGTGCACGGAAAAGCGGTGCATGATTGGGCACCATTTTGGTAGAACCCGCCCTCGACTTTCGGGGCCAGTCCGACGAAGGCATTGGCGCTGAGCCGCCAGCCGGCATTCCCCTGCACTTCCTCCACCATGCTGCGCGCGGCTTCGACCACCTGTTCGCGCTCCTTGATGCGGGGGTCGGCCGCCAGGCTCATTTCCACAGCCTGCTGCAGGTTGATGGTGTCGGCCTTGCCGGGCAGAGCGGTCAGCAGCACGCCGGCTGCCAGGAGTATGCGGGTCAGTACGTTGCGTGTCATTTTGGCATCCCTTCTTGAGCTTTTCCTTCTTGAGCCTTACCGTATAAAAACTGGCCGATCAGATTTTCCAGCACTACGGCGTCCTGCGTGATCATGATCCGATCCTTGTCTTTCAGCATTACGCTGTCACCACCGGCGTCCAGCCCGACGTATTGCTCGCCCAGCAGGCCCGAGGTCATGATGGATGCGGAGGTGTCCTTAGGAAAAGCATAGCGCTTGTCCAGACGAAGCGTGACGACCGCTTCGTATTTTTCATTGTCAAACCGGATATCCGCCACCCTGCCCACGACCACGCCCGCACTTTTGACCGGTGCACGGGGTTTGAGGCCGCCGATGTTCTGAAAATCGGCCACGACTTCGTAGCTGTCAGCCGAGTTTACGGTGCTCATGCTGCCAACCTTGAGTGCCAGGAACAGCAGCGCGCCGACGCCCGCGATGACGAATAATCCCACCCAGAGATCGAGTACGGTCCTGTTCATTTAGTTGAGTCCCCGGAACATGATTGCAGTCAAAATAAAATCCAGTGCCAGCACCACCAGGCTGGAGGTCACCACGGTCCGCGTGGTGGCGCCCGACACGCCTTCGGCGGTCGGCGGCGCGTCGTAGCCCTCGAACAGCGCGATGGTGGTGACGGCCACGCCGAACACCACGCTCTTGATGACGCCGTTGAGGATGTCCTGCTCGAAATCGACGGCCCCCTGCATCTGCGACCAGAAGGTGCCGTCGTCCACCCCGATCAGCCGCACGCCGACCAGGTAGCCACCGAAGACACCCAATGCAGAGAACAGGGCGGCCAGCAAGGGCATGGAAATCACACCCGCCCAGAAGCGCGGCGCAACCACCCGGGCGATCGGATCGACCGCCATCATTTCCATCGCCGACAGCTGCTCGGTCGCCTTCATCAGGCCGATCTCCGCGGTGATGGCCGATCCCGCCCGGCTGGCGAACAGAAGCCCGGCCAGAACCGGCCCCAGTTCCCGCACCAGGGACAGCGCCACCAGCGTACCCAGCGCCGACTCGGAACCATAGCGCTGCAGGGTTTCATAGCCCTGCAAGCCGAGCACCATGCCGACAAACAGCCCGGATACCAGAATGATGATGAGCGAGAGCACGCCGGTGAAGTACATCTCGCGAATGGTCAATCCGAAGCGGCGGAATGCGGTACCCGAGTGCAGCAGTATCGCCACGAAGAAACGTGCCGCAAAGCCGATGCGCCAGACGCCCTGGATCGTGCGGTTTCCCAGATTTTCGATCGCCTGCTTAAGCACGCTGCGCTCCCAATTGAAGGTCGTCGACGTAGGGTGGTGCAGGATAGTGGAACGGCACCGGCCCGTCGGATTCGCCGTGCACGAACTGGTGCACGTAAGGCAGCCCGGAGG
>DATCTE010000232.1:0-2252 GCA_036568085.1 Thiobacillus sp. | reverse complement strand
CGGCCGGTGTGGTCGTCCTGATTGCCGGCGCGCTCCAGTTCAGCGCGTGGAAGGCACATCACCTTGCCTGCTGCCGGAAGGCCCCCGGGCGCGACCGCAGGTTGCCGGCCGAGGCCGGCGCGGCCTGGCGACACGGCCTGCGCCTTGGCCTCCACTGCAGCTACTGCTGTGCCGGCCTGACGGCGACCTTTCTCGTCATCGGGGTCATGGACCTGCGCGCGATGGCTGTCGTGACGGCAGCCATCGCCGCCGAACGTCTCGCACCGGCCGGAGAGCGCGTCGCGCGAGCCATCGGAGTCGTCGTCGTCTGCGCAGGCTTGTTACTGATCATCGCGCGAACAGCCGGGCTCGGATGACGCGATGACCGACCCATTTCGAGCCAGCCCATCCGACGCGTGGCTTCGCTCATGCTGAATTCCACGGCCGGGATGCAGCGCCGGACATATGCTGGCGACGGTTACCATAGGACGTTTTGAATCCGCGTTCGTGCGGCGAACGAGTCGATGAGCATCACCCCATTCCAGTCACTCGCCTGTCCGTTGGACGGCACCCCATTGCGTTGCACCGGGTCCGCCTGGGCCTGCGCGTCCGGCCACAGTTTCGACATCGCCAGCCAGGGCTATACGAATCTGCTGCCGGTGCAGCACAAGCGCTCGCGCGATCCGGGCGACAGCAAGGAGATGGTCGCGGCGCGGCAGCGTTTTCTGACGGCCGGCTTTTACCAGCCGATCGCCGCTGCAGTGAGCCGGGCCGTGCTGGCCGGTCTGCCGGCTGACGCAAGCTTCAGCTGTCTCGATGCCGGATGCGGCGAGGGTTACTACCTGCGCCAACTGGCCGCAGCGGTGGGGGAAGAACAATCGCTCGCCGTGCTGGGGCTGGATATTTCCAAATGGGCCGTGCTGGCGGCGGCGAAGCAGGACAAGCAGCCCAGCTGGGTGGTGGGCAGCAACGCCAAGCTACCGGTGCTGCCGGGCACGCTCGATCGCGTGCTGTGCCTGTTCGGCTTTCCCGTGTATCCCGAGTTTGCGCGGGTGCTGAAGCCGGGCGGCCGACTGGTACAGGTCGATGCGGGGCCTGACCATCTGCGCGAACTGCGCGAGATCATCTACCCCAGCCTGAAGCCGGAACGCACGGCCGAGATCCCAACACCCGCAGGCTTCAGCCGCCTGCCGACGGAAACGCTCCGCTTCTCGATAGACCTGAGCAGCGCTGGGCAGATTGCCGATCTGCTGGCGATGACACCGCATCTCTACCGCGCCAAGGCCGAGGGCCGCGCGCAGGCCGCCGCGTTGACGGCCCTGTCGCTCAGCGTGGAGGTGCGCCTGACGTGTTTTGAACGGGGGCTGGGCTAGAGAATATTGCGATCAATCAATGGGCTGAAGTTGATGCAGGCAGAGGACTGCGGCAAGATGCGGAAGCGATTTTTCTTGGGGCTTTTTATACAACCTCGTAAGCGCGCTTTTCTTTGGAGCCATTCCCAACCATGAACAAAAAAGAAGCCCAGGCAAAGGTAAACGATCTGCTGTCCTCAGGCATCCGGAAGTCAGAGGTATTCGCGAAGCTCTCTGGCCAAGGGGTAAAGGACCGTCAACTCGCACATTTCATCGCATCGTATGCTGATCCCTTGCGCTGCGCTGCGCACGACGGAAAAGTAAACATCATCATCACCCTCATGTTTGTCCAGGCGCTCATCGCCGCTCTGCTTGGCTTCGGCATCGGCGCCAAAATCGGGCCTAACGCCAAATGGATCATGCCGCTACTCATTGCGGGAATACCACTATTGTTTGCCTGGGGTTTTTATAGGTACCGTGCGTGGGCATTCAACGCATACATTCTGCTTACGATTGTTCAGCTACCCAGATCGCTCGACGGGTTTACTTCATCCCCGATTGCCTCGTCTATTGGCATTGCCATCAATCTCGGCTTGCTGGCGTATGTCTGGTATGTCCGTGACAAGATATTCCCCGACTTTGCCTTCATTTCCCCGAAAAAAGTCAAAGGCGAATACATCTTTGCCAGCTAACAATTCGTTGGCTCATGCATGCCAAAGGCTTCCCGCCCATCGCCGACGCGCACGCGCGCGTGCTGATCCTCGGCAGCCTGCCCGGACAGGTGTCGCTCCAGCGGCAGCAGTACTATGCCCAGCCCCACAATGCGTTCTGGAAAATCATGGGCCGCCTGTTCGACGCAGGCCCGGAATTGCCCTACGCGGAACGCATGCAGCGCCTGGTCCGGAACGGAATCGCCCTGTG
>DATCTE010000231.1:0-2847 GCA_036568085.1 Thiobacillus sp. | reverse complement strand
AGATGCAGGCCAACGCCGGCGCGCTAACCGACGCCACCCGGTTCAACCTGGCGAAAAAAGCGTTCACCCACACCGCGCAGTACGACGGCCACATCAGCAACTACCTCACCGCGCTGAACGACAAGGGCGAGCGCGAAACCTTCGGCGAACAGCTGACCCTGCAGTTCAGCCGCGCGCAGACCTGCCGCTACGGCGAGAACCCGCATCAGGCCGGCGCCTTCTACGTCGAGGCCAACGCCCCCCTAGGCACGATCGCCACGGCACGCCAGATCCAGGGCAAGGAACTCTCGTACAACAACATCGCCGATACCGACGCCGCGCTGGAATGCGTGAAGCTGTTCGACGCCGCCCCCGCCTGCGTCATCGTCAAGCACGCCAACCCCTGCGGCGTCGCCTACGGCGCCAGCCTGCTGGACGCCTACAACCGCGCCTACCAGACCGACCCCGAATCGGCCTTCGGCGGCATCATCGCCTTCAACGGCCGGCTCGATGGGGAAACGGCACAGGCCATCGTCGAGCGCCAGTTCGTCGAGGTCATCATCGCGCCCGAGGTCAGCCCGGAAGCCTCCGCCGCCGTCGCCGCGAAGAAGAACGTGCGCCTGCTCGAATGCGGCAAGTGGACCGGTGCCGTCGCCCAGCTCGACATGAAGCGCGTTGCCGGCGGCCTGCTGGTGCAGGACGCCGACGTGCTGCTCAACGCCGAACTGAAGGTCGTCACCCAGCGCGCGCCGACCGACAAGGAAATGGACGACCTGCTGTTCGCCTGGCGCGTCGCCAAGTTCGTCAAGTCCAACGCCATCGTCTACGCCAAAGACCGCATGACCGTCGGCGTCGGCGCCGGCCAGATGAGCCGCGTCAACTCCGCGCGCATCGCTGCCATCAAGGCCGAGCACGCCGGCCTGGTGGTGCCCGGCTCGGTGATGGCCAGCGACGCCTTCTTCCCCTTCCGCGACGGCATCGACCAGGCCGCCGCCGCCGGCATCCAGGCGGTGATCCAGCCCGGCGGCTCGATGCGCGACGACGAAGTCATCGCGGCCGCCAATGAGCACGGCATCGCCATGGTATTCACCGGGACGCGACATTTCAGGCATTGATTCCGGTGAGTGGTGAGTAGTAAGTGGTAAGAACACACGATGCCACGACCCACCACTCACCACTGACCACTCACGACTTACCTTCTAATGAAAATCCTTGTCATCGGCTCCGGCGGACGCGAACACGCACTGGCGTGGAAACTCGCGCAGTCTCCCCGCGTTTCACAAGTGTTTGTCGCACCCGGCAACGGCGGCACCGCGACCGAGGACGGCCTCGTCAATGTGCCCTTGACGGAGATTCCGTCGCTGCTCGAGTTTGTCCGCCGCGACGAAGACATCGCGTTCACCGTGGTTGGCCCCGAAGCGCCGCTGGCGGCCGGCGTGGTCGACGCCTTCCGCGCCGCCGGGCTGAAGATCTTCGGCCCCACGCAGGCCGCCGCCCAGCTCGAAAGCTCGAAGGATTTCGCCAAGCAGTTCATGGCGCGCCACGGCATCCCCACTGCCGCCTTCGGCACCTTCACCGACGCTGCCGCCGCACACGCCCACATCGACCAGCACGGCGCCCCCATCGTGGTGAAGGCCGACGGCCTGGCGGCCGGCAAGGGCGTCGTCGTCGCGACGACAGCCGAGGAAGCGCACGCCGCCGTCGAGGCCATGCTCGCCGGCAACAGCATGGGCAACGCTGGCCACCGCGTGGTGATCGAGGAATGCCTGCTCGGCGAGGAAGCCAGCTTCATCGTCATGGTCGACGGCGAACATGTGCTGGCACTCGCCTCCAGCCAGGACCACAAGCGCCTGCGGGACGGAGACCAGGGGCCCAACACCGGCGGCATGGGTGCCTATTCGCCGGCGCCGGTGGTCACCCCCGAGCTGCACGCGCGCATCATGCGCGAGGTGATCCACCCCACCGTCGAGGGCATGGCCGCCGACGGCATCCGCTACACCGGTTTTCTGTACGCCGGCATCATGGTCGGCCTGGATGGCGCGCCCAGGGTGCTGGAATTCAACTGCCGCATGGGCGATCCGGAAACCCAGCCCATCATGATGCGGCTGAAGTCCGACCTCGTCGCCCTGCTGGAGGCCGCCGTCAACGGCAGGCTCGACCAGGTGGAGGCCGAATGGGACCGCCGTACCGCGCTGGGCGTGGTGCTCGCTGCCGCCGGCTATCCGGACGCCCCGCAGAAAGGCGCCGTCATCGGCGCGCTGCCCGCCGCGGCCGAGGACCTGCACATCTTCCACGCCGGCACCGCCACCCAGGACGGCCGCACCGTGGTGAGCGGCGGCCGTGTGCTGGCGGTGACCGCGCTCGGCGACAGCGTGCGCATGGCGCAGAAGCGCGCCTACGAGGCGATCGCCGGCATTCACTTCGACGGCATGCAATACCGCCGCGACATCGGCTGGCGCGCGCTGGATCGCAAGAAGTGAGGCGATGAGCGGTGAACGGTGAAGCAGACGCGCTACGCGCGCAC
Organism: Thiobacillus sp.; assembly: GCA_036568085.1. Classification (GTDB taxonomy): domain Bacteria; phylum Pseudomonadota; class Gammaproteobacteria; order Burkholderiales; family Thiobacillaceae; genus Thiobacillus. The sequence goes on along the minus strand of DATCTE010000231.1, from coordinate 344 downwards.
CTGCGTCGTGGCGGCCTGATCGCCTACCCCACCGAATCCTGCTATGGCCTCGGCTGCAACCCGAGCAATCCGCGCGCACTGCAGCGACTCATCCGGCTGAAGGGACGCAGCGCCGCCAAGGGCCTGCTGCTGATCGCCGACCGCTTCAAGCGGCTCAAACCGTTCATTCGCCCCTTGAACGCCGCAGATCGGACGCGTGTTATGCGCAGCTGGCCCGGCCCCGTCACCTGGGTGGTGCCAGCCTCCGCGACCTGCCTGCCCGACCTGACCGGTGGACGCCCCACCATTGCGGTGCGCGTCACCGCCCATCCCGGCGCCGCGCGCCTGTGCCGCAGCCTCGGCAT
>DATCTE010000230.1:0-17067 GCA_036568085.1 Thiobacillus sp. | reverse complement strand
CGTTACCGGCCTGCTGATCTATGCACTGGGACGCTCGCAGGACATACTGCTGTTCGAGATTGGCTCGCAGATTCCGGTTATCCTGGGTGTGTTGCTCATCACGCTGGGCACCCGGGCCGCACGCGCCCTGTGGTTTGCGCTGTTTTTCCTGGTGTTCATGATTCCGTTGCCGGGCTTTGTCGTCGATGCCGCCACGGGTCCGCTCAAACAATATATTTCGATCATCGCCGAAAACGTCCTGTATGCGGCCGGATATCCCATCGCGCGCAGCGGCGTCACGCTTACCGTTGGCCCCTACCAGCTGCTGGTGGCCGACGCCTGTTCCGGCCTGCACTCGATGTTCAGCCTGTCGGCCATGGGTCTGCTGTATCTTTATCTGATGCAGCGCACCAGCATCGCGCGCAACCTCATCATCATGGCCGCCATTCTGCCGATAGCGTTTGTCGCCAACGTCGTGCGCGTCATGGTGCTGGTGCTGGTGACCTACCATCTGGGTGACGAAGCCGGGCAGGGTTTCCTGCACGGTTTTGCCGGCATTATGCTATTCATCATTGGCCTGCTGTTCCTGTTTGTGCTGGACTGGGTGCTCGGCTTCATCTTCCCCGACCGTCCGCGTGCGCGGACTCAAGGCTGATTCAAGGAGACCGGGATGAAACTCATCAGCTTCAGGTATCTCGTCATCGGCTTGCTCATGTTTGCAGCGGCGGGCATGGCAATGGCGCTCAGACCCACGCACAAAATCGCCGACGCAGAGCCAAAGATCGATCTTGAAGTGCTGATTCCCAAAACGTTCGGCGACTGGAAAATCGACGAAACCATCACACCGCTGATTGCAAACCCTGTGCAGCAGGCGCTCATCAATAAAATCTACAATCAGACGCTCACACGCACTTATGTCAATTCAAGCGGCGATCAAATTATGCTGTCCATCGCCTATGGCGGCGACCAGACCGACGACATGGCCGTGCACAAGCCTGAAGTCTGCTATCCCGCTCAGGGTTTCCAGATACTCAAGAATGCGACGGGTTCGCTTTCTACGGGGCAGGGCAATATTCCGGTCAAGCGACTGGTGGCTACGCAAGGGCAACGCATAGAACCGATTACCTACTGGAGGACGGTTGGCGACGCTGTTGAAGTCAATAGTCTGAAGTGGAAGCTTCAGCAATTGAAATATGGCCTGACTGGCGAGATCCCGGACGGTCTGTTATTCAGAATTTCGAGCATCCAGGCAGATGATGCCAAGGCCTACCAACTACAAGACGCGTTCGCGCGTGATCTGCTCAAGGCGATGTCGCCCAGCGGCCGGCAACGTATCATCGGCAATCCAACTCCAGCCACTTGATCAATCGCAATCCACATTCTTAATCCCACTGCCATATTCCAGAACGATTACACCATGACCAAAAAAGCCCTCATCACCGGCGTCACCGGCCAGGACGGCGCCTACCTCGCCGAATTTCTGCTGGGCAAGGGCTACGAAGTCCACGGCATCAAGCGCCGCACCTCGCTGTTCAACACCGACCGCATCGACCATCTCTATCAGGACCCGCACGAGCAGGGCCGCCGCTTCATCCTGCACCACGGCGACCTCACCGATTCGTCCAGCCTCATCCGCATCATCCAGCAGGTCCAGCCCGACGAAATCTACAACCTCGCCGCGCAAAGCCATGTGGCCGTGAGCTTCGAAGAACCCGAATACACCGCCAACTCCGACGCCTTGGGCGCCCTGCGCATTTTGGAGGCCATCCGCATCCTCGGCCTTGAAAAGAAAACCCGTTTCTATCAGGCGTCCACTAGCGAGCTGTTCGGCCTGGTGCAGGAAATCCCGCAGAAGGAAACCACCCCCTTCTACCCGCGCAGTCCCTACGCCTGCGCCAAGCTCTATGCCTACTGGATCACCGTCAACTACCGCGAAGCCTACGGCATGTATGCCTGCAACGGCATCCTGTTCAACCACGAATCCCCCATTCGCGGCGAAACCTTCGTTACCCGCAAGATCACCCGCGCGCTGGCTAGGATCAAGCTCGGCCTGCAGGAATGCCTCTTCCTCGGCAACATGGACGCCAAGCGCGACTGGGGCCACGCGAAAGACTACGTTGAAATGCAGTGGCTCATGCTGCAGCAGGACCATGCCGAAGACTTCGTCATCGCCACCGGCGTGCAGTACTCGGTCCGCGACTTCGTCAACGCCGCGGCGAAGGAGCTCGGCATGGACATCCGCTGGGAAGGGCAGGGCGTCGACGAGAAGGGGTTTGACGCCCACGGCAAATGCATCGTCGCCGTCGACCCGCGCTACTTCCGTCCCACCGAAGTCGAAACCCTGCTGGGCGACCCCAGCAAGGCCAAGGACAAGCTCGGCTGGACGCCGAAGATCAGCTTCGACGAACTGGTTGCCGAGATGGTGAGAGAAGACCTCAAGGCTGCCGAACGCGACGAACTGGTGAAGAAACACGGCTACAAGGCCATGGACTATCACGAGTAAGGATGGAACACGGAGGGGGCGATGGGCTAGTGGGTCGTCCGTTCGCCCTGAGCTTGTCGAAGGGCAGTTTGTGTGAGGTTGTAACTTGAAACCCGATTCGAAAATCTATGTGGCTGGACACCGCGGTCTCGTCGGTTCGGCCCTCATGCGCAACCTGCGTGACAAGGGCCACACCAACTTTCTCACCCGCACCCACGCCGAACTCGACCTCACCAGCCAGGCCGCGGTCGAGGCCTTCTTCGCTGCCGAGAAGCCCGGCTACGTCTTCCTCGCGGCGGCCAAGGTCGGCGGCATCCACGCCAACAACACCTATCCCGCCGAATTCATCCGCGACAACCTCGCCATCCAGACCAATGTCATCCACGCGGCCTGGAAGAACAACGTCAAGCGCCTGCTCTTCCTGGGCTCTAGCTGCATCTATCCCAAGCTCGCGCCGCAACCGATGAAGGAAGAGCATCTGCTGACCAGCGAGCTGGAACCGACCAATCGGCCCTACGCCCTGGCCAAGATTGCCGGCATCGAGATGTGCTGGGCCTACAACCGGCAATACAAGACCCAGTATCTGGCCGTCATGCCGACCAACCTGTATGGTCCCGGCGACAACTACCACCCTGAGAACTCCCACGTCATTCCTGCGTTGATCCGCCGTTTTCACGAGGCCAAGCTCGCCGGCGCGCCGAGCGTCACCGTGTGGGGCACCGGCACGCCCAGGCGTGAGTTCATGTACAGCGAGGACATGGCCGATGCCTGCGTCTACCTGATGAACCTGCCGGATGAAAAGTTCGTTCCGCTGCTGGGTCAGGACCGCAACGACGGCCTGGCGCCGCTGATGAACATCGGCGTAGGCCACGACCTCACCATCCGCGAGTTGGCTGAAACGGTCAAGAGCGTGGTGGGCTATCAGGGAGCCATCGAGTTCTACAGCACCAAGCCCGACGGCACCCCGCGCAAGCTGATGGACGTGGGACGCTTGAACACCATGAGATGGAACGCGCATACGGATATGCACGAGGGATTGGCGCGTGCCTATCAGGATTTTCTCGGCGGGTTGCAGTCGGCGCGAGCAACCCGCTTCACGTCCACGTCCTGACGTAGCGCCCCGGACACAGCCTGTCATGAGAGTTCCCGTATGTATGCGCTGTATATAAGCATCTACGTATTCATTGCCATCGCGGCGGCGATCGCCCTCGTGCTTGGGGTGTTCACCGCTTCGCGTGGCGTCGAGCGATTCGGCTCGAAGGGCGTGATGATGGTGTATTTGTGGCTGATGATGCTGGCGCCCACCCTGCGCATCATGACCGCGCCGCGCGAATACCTGACGGAAGCGGACGCCACGCTGGCCGGCTATACGGCCATTTCGGGGCCGGTGACGTGGGCATTGCGCTTGTCGACGGTTGCCATCGTGAGCGTGGCCGGGGTGGTGATGCTCATGGCCCTGATCCGGCGCCAGAAACTTTCCGGCGGCACCTTCCTGGCCGTGGGGCTGGGTGCGGTGTTCACCACCATGCTGACCAGCGCGGGACTGGGCGCCAAGCCGGCGTTCATCCATCAATCGCTCTACACGGTCTTGATGCTGGCCACGCTGCTGGTAATGCCGCGCATCGCGCCCGAGCAGGTGGCGATCCAGGCCAAGCGGGTGCTGGCTTTTCTGATGATAGGTTCGCTGGTGCTGGCCGTGGTCCAGCCATCGCATTATGTCCAGACTGGCTATGTCGGCATCATTCCCGGCTTCCATTACCGGCTGCACGGTCTGGCGCCGCATGCCAACTCGCTGGCGCCGCTGGCCTTGCTGTATCTGATTCTGGCGTACTGGGTGCGGGGCAAAAACCCCTGGCATTTTCTGGGCGTCGTTTCGGCGGCGGCGGTGCTGGTGCTATCCCAGTCCAAAACCATCTGGCTCACCGCGCTGTTGATCGTGTTCGTCATCGTCGTGACGCGCGTGAGCAGGCAATTCGGCCAGGAATTGAGATCGGCCCGCATCGGCTGGGGCACGATCACGACGCTCGGCGCGTATCTGGGGGCCGGGCTCATGCTCCTGTGGATGTTCTCGGGTGAGGCTGGCCGGGTGTTCCACGCGCTGATGGCCGACAGCGACGTTTCCACCTTGACCGGACGAACCGATATCTGGCGGGTCACCCTTGACACCTGGCGGAAAAGTCCCTGGTTCGGCTACGGCCCCAATCTGTGGGATCTGGATTTCCGCATCAGACACCATGGCGCCCTGGCCGCGTGGCACGCGCACAATCAGTTTCTCCAGGCCCTGGGCGAAGCCGGCATCGTCGGACTGGCCGGCATGCTTACCTACCTGGCGGCCCTGGTTTACTACGCCGTCCGCTTTGCCGGCCCGACCCGGGGCGTGACCCTGGCGCTGCTGCTGCTGATTCTGAGCCGCACCATGACGGAAGTGCCCATCCGTTTCTCCGTATTGCTCGATGCCACCTTCTTTGTTCATGCCGTGGTGTTTGCGGTGCTCGTCATGCTGGCGCGGCAGGCCTCCGCTGCGGGCCAGGCTTCCGTTGAGGGTCAGGCAGCCGCAGCAACCGCCATAAAGCCTGCGCAATTGCCGCAGCTCACATAAACGCAAGCCAAGCCACGTCATGTTTTTAGGTCGCCCGCCTGGCCCCCCGCGCAATCCGGAGCGCAGGCTATCGTGAGCCGGTCGGGCGAAGGCCTGGGTGCGCGCAGCGTCTCGGCATTCCTGTGGGGGGGCGGCGGCGCCTTCCTGCGCCTCTTCATGCAGATGGGCGCGCAGATCGTGCTGGCGCGCCTGCTGGGTCCCGCGCAGTACGGCCTGTTCGCCATGAGTGTGGTGGTGATGAGCTTCTCCGCTTTCTTCTCGGACGTCGGCGTTGCCTATGGCCTGATTCAGCGCAAGCAGGTGGACAGCACGCATGTCCGGTTCGTATTCACCCTGCAGATCATGCTCGGGCTGGTCATCACCGGTGTGCTGGCGATCCTGTCCGGACCGCTTGCGGGGTTCTTCCATGAACCGCGCTTGGAAGCGATCATCCTGGCGCTGGCGCCGCTGGCACTGCTGCAGGCGGCTGGCGCGGTGTCGCTCAACCTGCTCAAGCGCGAACTTGATTTCAAGGCGCTGCAGATTGCGCAGACCGTGGCCTATTTCATCGGCTATGTCTGCCTGGGCATTCCGCTGGCGCTCACGGGCGCCGGAGTGTGGGCGCTGGTGACGGCCTGGGCGGCGCAAAGCCTGGTGTCGCTGGTCCTGATGTATCGAGCGACGCGGCATCCGCTCGCGCCCCTGTTCCGCCATCCCGACGCCTTCAGCATGGGCCATTTTGGCAGCACCGTGTTGCTGACCAACCTTACCAACTGGCTGATCGGCAACATCGATCGCACGGTGGTGGCGCGTACGCTGAGCAGTACCTCGATCGGCCTGTACGCCAATGCCTACAATCTGGTCAACACGCCCTCCAACACCATTCTCGGATTCATGCAGCCGGTGCTGTATTCCGCCTGCGCCAAAATGCAGGACGATCCGCAGCGCATCCGCAAGGCCTACCTGCTGCTGATGGCGGGCATCGCACTGGTGGTCATGCCCGTGTTCGTTTCCATGGCCGCGGTGTCGAACACGCTGGTTCTGGCGCTGTACGGGCAGCATTGGGCGCAGGCGAGTGTGGTGTTGCGGCCGATCGCGCTGGCCATGCCCATTGCGCTGTTGTGGGGCATCACTACGCCGGTGCTGTGGAATACCGGACGCGCCACGCTGGAATTCAAGATGCAACTCCCCCTGGCAGGGCTGTGGCTGCTCGGTGCATTGGTGGCCGTGCAGTTTTCGCTTGCCGCGCTGGCGTGGACGGTCCTGGGGCTGTTTGTCCTGCGTACGCTGGTGTTTACCGTGCTGGCCATCCGCCAGATCGGTCTGCCGCTCACCGAATGTGCGCGTGCGCTGCGAGGCGGCGTCGCGCTGAGCCTGCTCACCGGATTTGCCGCTTGGGGAACCGACCAGTTTCTTGCCGAATTGCTGCCCGGCAATCAGGCTAGGCTGGCGGCCATTATCGCCGTGTGTGGCCTGACGGTGACCGTGGCGTTGCGAGCGCTGCCCGGTATGCTCACCCCCGAATTGTCCAGCCTGCTGGCACGTGGCATCCAGCGCCTGCCGCGCCGTGCTGCGTGGTTTGCCGGCTGGTTGCTGACACCGCAACTGCGGCACGCGCATGGAAAATAAAGCCATGACGAGCCCGCAGCCATCCACGCAGAAGCCGCGCATCTCGGTGGTGATGCCGCTCTACAACAAGCAGGATTATGTGGAGGCGTCGCTCCGTTCCGTCCTGGCGCAGGGCGCATGGCTGCATGACCTGATTGTGGTGGACGATGGCTCAACCGACGGTGGCGCCGAAGTGGTGGCGCGCCTGATGCGGGACGATCCCCGCATCAAACTGCTGCGGCAGGCCAACGCCGGTGTCTCCGCTGCGCGGAATCGCGGCATCCTGGCCTGCGAGGCGGATTACGTCGCGTTCCTGGATGCTGACGATTTGTATCTGCCGGGCTTTCTGCAGGAAATTGCAAACCTGATCCAGCGTTTTCCACAGGCCGGCCTGTTCGCGACAGCCTACCGGCGCTTTACCGGCGCTGCCGATCCGCGTCCAGAGTCTCCGGAAGCAGGCGTTGAGCCATTTTCCGGAATCGTGCGGTCATTTTTCAGCGAGTGGACCCAGGGCGCCTTCATTTTCACCTCATCAATCTGCGTGCGGCGACAAGGCCTGCTCGACCTGGGTGCGATGTTCCCGGTCGGCGAGCGGCTCGGCGAGGATCAGGACGTGTGGTTTCGTCTGGCCGAGCGCTATCCCGTGGCCTACAGCGCCAGGCCGTTGGCGCTGTATCGCGTCGATGTTGCCAGCAGCCTGACCGCAAGCGTGCCGCTGACAGAGGTATTGCCCTGCTATGTCCGGCTGGCTGAACGGATCGATAGCGGCGATTATCCTGCCCGTCACCTGCGTGGCGCGCGGCGCCTGCTGGCGTCGCACTACATCAATATTGCCAGGATGCGCGCCACACAAGGCGATTTCGCCGGGGCATGGCGGCTGCTTGCCGACCGGCACGCACGCGGCAATGCGTCGTATTGGCTGAGAACGTCGGTTTGGTCAGTCTGGCGGCAAGCTCTGGCAAGCAAAGGGGCCATGGCATGAATGTCTCGCTCATCCTCGCCACCTACGGCCGCGCGGAGGAACTGGGGCGGGCGGTGGATTCGTTCCTGTCGCAGACCGACCGTGGCTTTGAGTTGATTATCGTCGACCAGAACCCGGATGAGCGGCTGGCGCCCTTTGTGGAGCAGGCCCGTGAGGGCGGGCTGGACGTACGCCATGTGCGGATGGACACGCCCGGTCTTTCGGCGGCGCGTAATCTGGGCATCTCGCTTGCCCGGCATGACATCCTCGCCTTTCCCGATGACGATTGCTGGTATGAAGACCGGGTGATCGAGCACGTCAGGCGTGCGTTCATGGAGGGGGAGGCCCTGGGCGGTGTGATCGGCTGTTGGGTCGAGCAGGCTGGGGAGGCGGCGCCTGGACAAGCTTATTTTTTGGAGCATGACGCTTGGCGGGAATTCCGGGGGGGGCATGCCAGCTCGATTTCGCTGTTTCTCGACCGCAAGCTGTTTGAATCGCTCGGCGGATTCGACGAGCGGCTCGGCGTTGGTCAATGGTACGGCGCGGCGGAGGAGATCGACTTCATTCTGCGCGCGCTGGCATCAGGCGCGTACTTGCGCTATTGCCCCGAGATACGGGTGCATCATGCCTATGCTCCCAGGCCCGTTGGCAGCTTCAAGGCAATCTGCCGCCAGGCCCGGCGCCGCAGCCGGGGTACGGGCGCCATCTATGCCAAGCACAGGCTGTCGACTTACGTGGTGGCGCGCGGATTGCTGGCGCCGGTTGTTAACGCGCTGCCTCGTTTGTCCCCGTCTCAGATCGGGCGCGGCCTGTTCACCAGCTTGGGACGCATCGAAGGCTATCTGCGCTGGAAAATGAGGGAGTCGTGAGCAGGATGGCAAGCCGGATATATCGCATATTTCTGCTGCTGTTTACAGTCGCTGCTTCGCTGTCGGCGTGTGCTGTCCAGACGACGCCGGTGCCCGGCCCGGTGCCGGCGACCTATTTCGGCATGCATATCCACCGCACTGTGGAACCGCAGCCGTGGCTGCCTGACGGCGACCGGCTGACACCCTGGCCGACCGTGAAATTCGGATCCTGGCGGCTATGGGATGCCTATGTCGCCTGGCCCAATCTGGAGCCGGAAAAAGGCCAGTGGAAATTCGCCACGCTGGACAAATACGTGGCGATGGCGAACCTGGCCAAGGTGGATGTGCTGTTGCCGCTGGGCCTGTCGCCCGCCTGGGCTTCGGCACGGCCTAACGAGCCTTCCAGCTACAAACCCGGCAACGCCGCCGAGCCCCTGAACATGGACGACTGGCGCAACTACGTCCGCACCGTCGCCACGCGCTACAAGGGACGGGTTCACGCGTACGAGCTGTGGAACGAAGTGAATCTGAAGGGGTTTTACTCGGGCAGCCCGGAAAAATTGGTCCAGATGGCGCGCATCGCCTATGAAACCCTGAAGGAAATCGATCCCGACGTCATCGTCGTATCGCCTTCGGTGACGGGCGAGGGACGCAACACGGCATGGCTGGATAATTATCTGGCGAAGGGCGGTGGCCAGTATGCCGATGTCATCGGTTATCACTTTTACGTGCCCAAAAAAGCGCCCGAGGCGATGTTGCCCGTGATCCGGCAGGTGCAGCAGATCATGCGCAATCATGGGCGGGGCAACAAGCCGCTGTGGAATACCGAAACCGGCTGGCGCATCGAAAACAAGACCATGACGCAGCGAATCGGCGCCGCTGGCAGCGACTGGCTCAATCTGGATGATCGCGAGGCTGCTGCGTATGTGTCGCGCGCCCTGATACTGGGATGGTCGGCGGGCGTGTCGCGCTTTTACTGGTATGCCTGGGACAATCTCGACATGGGCTTGATCGATCCGTCGGACCGATCCATCAAGCCGGCCGGCCTGGCCTATGCCCGAACGGCTGCCTGGATGCAAGGGGTGGTCTTTTCCGGATGTGCCGAAACAGGTGGGCTCTGGGTGTGCGAATTGAATGATGCGCAGGGGCAACCCGCGCACATTGTATGGCGGCAAACTGATGGCGATCAGGAATGGCCTGTTCCATCCAACTGGGGTGCAAAGGAAGCTGAGCTGCTGGATGGCCAGACACTGAAACTGTCATCCGACGTTACTACGATATCGTTGGGGCAGTCGCCAGTTTTGATCCGCTGAGTGCGTTTTGCTGACTGAATAAATGCAAAGTAAAAATGGGGGGTGGAGATGACGCTGAGCGATAAATATGACCAGTTCTACAAAACTGACGGACAAGCACGTGCGATCAGCGATTACCCGATCCGGAAATGGCCGCGCAACCGTGTTGAGGCAATTGTCGCGGTGGAGGGGACAGGCGAATCAATCATGGATATTGGCTGTGGCGATGGCAGCCTGCTTTATCAATTCCGCAATCGCTATAGCCATCTGATTGGCCTGGAGTATTCAGCCGAGCGTTTGCGCCAGGCCGAGGCAAACCTGGCAGCGTTGAAGTTCACGCCTGTGCAAGGCTCAGCTGAAGACATGTCTCAACTGGAAGACAACAGTGTGGATCGGATCATCACGGCGGATGTGATCGAGCACATCCCGGATGTCTATGCCGCCTCGCACGAGATGTTTCGCGTCTTGAAGCCAGGCGGGTGGCTGGTCATCAACACGCCCAACATTGCGTTCATCAAGAAGCGGCTGGTTCTGGCGCTGGGCAGGTTTCCGTCCACGTCACAGCCCAATGAGGGACTGGGAAGCGATGTGCTGTTCGATGGCGGTCATCTGCACTATTTCACCTATCGTTCGTTGCGCTTGGTGCTGGAGCGCGCCGGATTCCAGATGGTTCGCCCGATGGGGTTTGGCCGCTTTGGTGTTTTCCATAGCCTGAAGCCTTCGTTGACGAGCGGCGGAGTACAGTGGGTGGCGAAGAAGCCCGCGTAAGCATGGAAGCGTTGCGCATTCTGTTTGTCCACAACGCCTACCAGCAGCGGGGCGGCGAAGACTCGGTGGTCGACGACGAAATCCAGCTGTTGCGCGACCACGGATATGAGGTGGAACTGTACCGGCGCGATAACCATGACATCGAATCCATGGGAAGGCTGGAGGTGGCACGGGATATCTTGTGGTCTGTGCGAACCACGCGTGACATCGAGGCCGTCCTGAGCCGCTTTCGACCGGATGTAGTCCACACCCATAATACGTTCCCGCTGATTTCGCCTTCGCTTTACTGGGCGGCGGCTAGACGTCGTGTGCCTGTCGTGCAGACCTTGCATAATTTCCGCCTGCTTTGCCCGCAGGCGATGCTTTTACGCGAGGGCAGGGTGTGCGAGGATTGCGTGGGAAAAGTGCCCTGGCGTGGCGTGGTGCGGCGCTGTTATCGGGGGTCTTTGCCTCAATCGGCCGCGCTGGCATCAATGCTTATGTTGCATCGCGGGATGGGGACTTATACAAGCAAGGTGACGCGCTACATTGCGCTGAACGATTTTTGCCGTGACGTATTCGTGCGTGGGGGATTGCCTGCCGGCCGCCTGCGCGTCAAACCGAATTTCGTAGCGGACCCGGGTTTGGATTCAACTGCGCGCGCGGGATTTTTATATGTCGGGCGCTTGTCTGCCGAGAAAGGCATCGCCACGTTGGCCGCTGCGTTGGCCGCTTTGCCTGACGTGCAGTGTGAGGTGATCGGGACAGGTCCAGAAGAGGGGGCGATCGGTTCGCTGGCGAACGTAAAAATGGCAGGCTGGCAGCAAGGTCCCTATATTGTCGAGCGGATGAAATCCAGCTTGGCTTTGGTAATGCCCAGTCTGTGGTATGAGAATTTTCCGCGCACCCTGGTTGAGGCGTTTGCCTGTGGGCTCCCTGTTATTGCCAGTCGGCTGGGAGCGATGGCTGCATTGATACGGGATGGTGAAACCGGCTTGTTGTTCAGTTCGGGCGATGCGAGCGACCTGGGAGCAAAACTGGCCTGGGCGCAGGCGCATCCGGATGCGATGCGTGGCATGGGCGAAGCAGCGCGCAGGGAATACGAATCGAAATACACGCCGCAGCGGAACCTGGAAATATTGCGGACTATTTATCGCGATGCCATGGCAGAAGCGGCAGCAGATGAACCTGACAAAAAATAATGAACAGGGGTGCAACATGAAGCGGGTGCTTTTCATCACCGATCGGGTGATGCACTACCAGAAGGAAACCTACAAGGCGCTGGAAAAGCAGTTGCAGGCGCAGGACATCGAGCTTTGGTTGTTGTCAGGACAGGATGCCAGACGTGCAGTGGGACGCGTCGGAATCAAGGAGCCTGTGGTGTTGAACGAGGCCAAGTACGATTTCCGGGAATACCGGTTTGGCACCTATACCTTTCGCCGTTATTTCGATGTTGTAAAGAAAATTGCCGAGATCAGGCCGGATGTCGTGATCAATGCAGCCCACTCGGGAAACTGGTCGCACTGGAAGATAAGTGCCCAGAAAGATCGGCTGGGCTTCAAACTGGTGTCCTGGTTGTGTGGCTATGAGTTCCACCCCGGCAAACTGAAAGGCTTTTTGCTCGATCGTTTTATCCCGCGTTACGACTACCACCTCGCCTATCATTCCAACGCACGCGATTACGCCATGGGCCATGGCGCGCGTGCGGATCAGGTGACGGTGATGCATAACACGATCAACGAGGAAAAGATTGCAACCCTGCCCAAGGCCGAGGCGCGGGCGCGGGTGGTCGGTAAGCATCCTGAAATCGGCGACCGCAAGATCATTCTGTTCGTGGGCGCGGTGCTGGCGGAAAAGCGCGTCGAGGTGATCCTGCAGGCGCTGGATCGGATGCAGCGCAAGGATGCCGTGCTGGTGCTGGTGGGCGATGGCGAGCATTTGCCTGTGATCCGACAGTTATGTGCAGGGCGCGACGATGTGGTGCTGACAGGATCGATTGTGGAAGGCGTGGGGCCGTATTTCGATGCGGCCGAAATGTACGTACTGCCGGGTACCGGCGGGCTGGGGATCAACGAGGCGATGGCGCATCGCCTGCCGATCGTGTCGGGGTTTGCCGATGGCAGCGCGGACGACCTGGTGGTGGACGGGGAAAACGGCTTTCGCCTGCGTGAGAACACGCCGGAAGAACTGGCAAAGAAGATGGTGGCGATTCTGGACGATCCGGGCCTGGCTGCGCGCATGGGTGCGAAATCGCGCGAGATGATTACCGGCAAATTTGCTTTCCGCGAATTTATCAACCGCATTGTGACCGAACTGACGAGGCTGGCTCGATGAAAACACTCTATCTGGTGGCGGGTGCACGCCCCAATTTCATGAAGATTGCGCCGATCGTGCGGGCGCTGGAATCCCACGGCGGACTGCGCTACAAGATCATTCACACCGGCCAGCACTACGACCGCGAGATGAACGAGGTGTTCTTCGAGGAACTGGGGATTCCAGCGCCGGATGTGTTCATGGGGGCGGGCGGCGGCTCGCATGCGGAGCAGACGGCGAAGATCATGCTGGGCTTCGAGCAATTGTGTCTGGCCGAGCGGCCGGATGCGGTGCTGGTGGTGGGCGATGTGAATTCGACGATCGCCTGCTCGATCGTGGCGAAGAAGATGCACATTCAGGTGGCGCACGTGGAAGCGGGCCTGCGCAGCGGCGACATGGCGATGCCGGAAGAGATCAACCGCATCGTCACGGATTCGATTTCAGACTGGTTCTTCGTGACCGAGCCTGCGGGGGTGGAGAACCTGCTGCGCGAAGGCAAGGCCAGGGAGAAGATCCATTTCGTGGGCCACGTGATGGTGGATAACCTCCTGTACCAGCATGACAAGCTGCAGCAGGTGGATATGAGTGTGTTTCCTACGGCAGGTTACAAGGCGGGACAGCCGCGTTATGGCGTGGTGACCTTGCACCGGCCGTCCAATGTCGATCATGCGGAGACGTTCACCGGCATCGGTAATTCACTGCGCGAGATCAGCGAATCCCTGCCGCTGATCTTCCCGGTTCATCCGCGTACCCGGGCCAATCTGGATAAGTTCGGCATCGATCTGGGCGACCGCGTGACGCTGACCGGCCCCTTGGCCTATATGGAATTTCTCCATCTCTGGAAGGACGCTGCGGTCGTGATGACCGACAGCGGCGGCCTGCAGGAGGAAACGACCGCATTGGGCGTGCCTTGCTTCACCCTGCGTGAAAATACGGAGCGGCCAGTGACGGTCGAAGAAGGGACCAATGTGCTGGTAGGCACGCGGCCCGAGAATATCCTGGCGGCATTTGCGGGCCTCGGGGAGACGAAAACGGGACGTCGGCCGGAACTGTGGGATGGCAGGGCGGCAGAGCGGATCGTGGCGATCCTGGCAACTGATCTGGCGAAGTCCTAAGCGATGTCATTCAAGCGAACCGTCGGCTTGGTGCTTGGTGCTCACATAGACGCCCTATCGTGGGACGACGCCATGAGTCGCCTACTGGGCTGGGCACATGCGCGCGAAAGCCGCTACGTAACGATCTGCAATGTGCATGTGGTGGTGAGCGCATGGCGTGATGCGACCTACCGTGAGGTGATCAACGGATCGGACATGGCGACGCCAGACGGCGCGCCGGTGGCGTGGATGCTGCGGCGACAGGGATTTGCCGGGCAGTCGCGCATCAGTGGACCGGATCTGATGTGGGTATTGTGCGAGCGCGCGGCGAGTGAAGGCGTGCCGATCTATTGCTACGGTAGCACCGAGGCAACGCTGGGGTTGCTGAAAGGGCGCTTGCCGGCGGCATTTCCCGACTTGCAGATGACAATGGAATCGCCGCCGTTTCGCGCACTGACGGCAGAAGAGGATGCCGCAGCAGTAGCTCGGATCAATGGCAGCGGCGCAGGCATCGTGTTCGTCGGACTCGGCTGCCCCAAGCAGGAACGCTGGATGGCCGAGCATCGGGGACGCGTCAACGCGGTGATGATCGGGGTAGGGGCAGCCTTTGATTTCCATGCCGGCACGGTACAGCGCGCGCCGGCATGGATGCGCGACAACGGTCTGGAATGGCTGCACCGTCTGGTATCGGAACCGAGGCGATTGTGGAAACGTTATCTGGTGACGAATACCTTGTTCATCCTGGGCGCGGCGCAGCAGCTATTGAAGAAGTGAGTTCAGTATTCGGGGCAGGCGTCAGGACAGGGAGCCTGACGCAGGTTCTAACAATTAGTATTGGGGAGCGATCATGACGGTTGTTGCTGTTGTCGGCCTGGGTTACGTAGGCTTGCCTTTGGCGGTCGAATTCGGCAAGAAATTCGAGACGATCGGTTTCGATCTGTCGGCGTCAAAAATCGCCAGCTACAAGAACTATTGCGACCCCACCGGGGAGGTCAGCACGGAAGACCTGAAGGCGGCGACCCGGCTGAGCGTCAGTACCGACCCCAGCACGATTGCCAGGGCCGACTTCGTCATCATCGCCGTGCCCACGCCGGTCGACGAAGCGCACATCCCCGACTTCTCTCCGCTGGTCGGTTCTTCCACCACGGTTGGCAAGCACATGAAGAAGGGCGCCACGGTGGTTTATGAATCCACGGTCTATCCTGGCGCCACGGAAGAGGTCTGCATCCCCTTGCTGGAAAAGCACTCGGGCATGAAATGGAAGCAGGATTTCCATGTCGGCTACTCGCCCGAGCGGGTCAATCCGGGCGATAAGGAACGCACCATCACCAAGATCGTGAAAGTCGTCTCCGGCGATGATGGCCCCACCTCCGAAGCGGTTGCCGAACTGTATGCCTCGGTCATCACCGTGGGCGTCCATCGTGCCAGCTCGATCAAGGTGGCCGAAGCCGCCAAGGTGATCGAGAACACCCAGCGCGACCTCAACATCGCCTTGATGAATGAGCTCGCGCTGATCTTCGACCGTCTTGGTATCGATACCCTGGAAGTTCTGCAAGCCGCCGGCACCAAATGGAATTTCCTGCCATTCCGCCCCGGGCTGGTCGGCGGCCACTGCATCGGCGTGGATCCCTACTATCTCACTCATAAAGCCGAGATGCTGGGCTACCACCCGCAGGTGATTCTTGCCGGCCGCAGGATCAACGACGGCATGGCAGCTTATGTTGCGCAGCAGACCGTCAAGGGCATGATCCACAACGGCGGAACAGTGAAGGGCGCCAAAGTCATCGTGCTGGGGCTCACCTTCAAGGAAAACTGTCCCGATCTGCGCAATTCCAAGGTTGCCGATCTGGTGAAGGAACTGAAAGACTTTGGTTGCGATGTCGCCGTCCACGACCCGATCGCCGAATCGTCGGAAGCCGAGCATGAATATGGCATCAGCCTGACGCCTTGGGATCAGTTACCCGGCAATGCCGATGCCATCGTCGCGGCGGTGTCGCATGCGGAGTATTTAGCCATGCCCTTGGCTGATCTGACTTCCAGGCTGCGCAGGGGGGGCATCTTCACCGATGTGAAATCGGCCTATGACCAGACGGCAATCAAGGCAGCCGGGTTTAATATCTGGCGTTTGTAGGCTGTTATTGGGAAATTATTGTGATCTTGGTTACAGGCGGTGCCGGTTTCATCGGCGCCAATTTCATTCTGGACTGGCTGCGGCTGAACGACGAGCCGGTCATCAATCTCGACAAGCTCACTTACGCGGGCAATCTGGAGAACCTGGCCAGCCTTAAGGGCGACGCGCGCCACATCTTCGTGCAGGGCGACATCGGCGACCGCGGCCTGGTCGGCAAGCTGCTGCGCGAACATCGCCCGCGCGCGATCCTCAACTTCGCCGCCGAGTCGCACGTCGACCGCTCGATCCACGGCCCGGAAGATTTCATCCAGACCAATGTGGTCGGCACCTTCCATCTGCTGGAGGAGGTGCGCGCTCACTGGATGAGCCTGCCGGAAGATGAAAAGGCTGCGTTCCGTTTTCTGCACGTGTCCACCGACGAGGTCTACGGTTCGCTGGGGCCGGACGATGCGCCGTTCACCGAGACGACGCCGTTTGCGCCCAACAGCCCGTATTCGGCCAGCAAGGCGTCGTCCGACCATCTGGTGCGCGCCTATCACCACACCTACGGCCTGCCGGTGCTGACGACCAATTGCTCGAACAATTACGGCCCCTTCCAGTTCCCGGAAAAGCTGATCCCGCTGATGATCCTCAACGCCACCCGCGGCCAGCCGCTGCCGATTTATGGCGACGGCATGAACGTGCGCGACTGGCTGTACGTCACCGATCACTGTTCGGCGATCCGTACCGTGCTGGCGCAAGGCAAGACGGGCGAGACCTACAACGTCGGCGGCTGGAACGAGATGCCGAACATCGGGATCGTGAAGACGGTGTGCGCGCTGCTCGACGAAATGCGTCCCGACCCGGCCGGGCCGTATGCGCGCCTGCTCACCTATGTGAAGGACCGCCCCGGTCACGACCGCCGCTACGCCATCGACGCCAGCAAGATCCACCGCGAGTTGGGCTGGAAGCCAGCCGAGACCTTCGGGACGGGTATCCGCAAGACGGTGCGCTGGTATCTCGACAATATGGCGTGGGTGGAACATGTGGCGAGC
>DATCTE010000229.1:0-5996 GCA_036568085.1 Thiobacillus sp. | reverse complement strand
CCATATGGTGCGCCACCAGGGCCTCGATGCGTGCGCTCATCCCCACCTCGTCGACCGAGGGTGCCGCGCGCAGGTTGGCCAGGTCGGCGGCGATGGCGCGGCGCAGCGCGGTGAACTGCGGCTTGTTCAGGCGCTGCAGGCGGGTGTCGGCGCCTTCCAGCGCGATGATCGCCGCCTTCACATTGCCGGCCAGCTGCAACTGCTGCGCGGCGGTGAGCAACACCTGCTCGATCTCGGCCAGCGTCCACTGGTCGCGGCCCTGCGCCAGATCCTTGTACATGGACTCGAGCGCAAGCTGCTGTTGCTGCGAGGTCGCCATCTGGCTTTCGATATGCGTGACCCTTTCGCTGACCTGCCGCATCGCATCGTCGGCATTGCGCGCCAGCAGGACGGATTCGTTCACGTCCTTGCCCGAGTCGGCCAGGCGGCGTCCCAGTTCGGTCTTCAGGTCGCGGATGCGTTCGCGGCTGTCGGACCACGACCACGCAGCCGCAGCCAGCGCCAGTACCGCGACCAGCATGGCAACCAGCGGCACCACCTGGATGCGCGGGTGCGCCACCACCACGGGGGCGGCAGGGAGCGCGGAGGACGTTTGGGGAGTTTCATTCATTGTTTAAGCGCCTGTCTCGTACCTGAACCAGTTGACCAGGCCGTCCAGCAGGCCTGCGTCGCCGCCCTGGGTGGCGACGACGTGTGCGATACCGAAGCGGCGGGCCGCTTCGGCGATTTTCTCATGCGGGACGAAAAGCGGGGTAGCCGTCAGCAGGGACGCACCCGGCTCGCCCAGCAGCACGGCCAGATTGTGCAGCGTCTCCGCACTGGCGACCGTCACCGCATCAATGCCGCCCGCCTGCCAGCGTGCCAGCAGGGGCGCCGCATCGGCGTGCGGACAGGTGCGCCGGTAGCACTCCAGGAACTGCACGTCCGCCCCGCGCGCGCGCAGGGTGTCGGCCACCAGAGGGCGGCCGCCGACGCCGCGCACGATCACCACGCGCCTGCCTGCCACCGCCTGCATTTGCGGCAGTGCCAGCAGCGCCTCGCTGTCCTGGCCATCCGGCGTGATGACGTTTTCCACGCCCCATTCGGCGAGCGCTCGCGCGGTGCCGGGGCCGACCGCAAAAACCTGGAGGGCATCGGGCAGTCCGCCGCGGGCCCGGATCGCCGCCATGCCGAACTGTGCGGCATTGGGGCTGATGAAAATCGCGATGTCGGCCCCGGCCAGGTATTCGAGGGCATCCGCCAGGCGCTCCGCCGCAACCGCCTCGATGGCGAGCGCAGGGAATACGAACGCCTCGCCGCCCGCCGCCTTGACCATCTGTGCCAGGGTGGCCGCCTGATGGACAGGCCGCGTCACCAGCACGGTGCGGCCGGCCAGAGCTTGCGTCATGCGGCCGGGAGGGCGTCGAGGATGGCGCGTGCGCCCTGCGCCAGCAGCTTGTCGGCCAGCATCTGGCCGACCGCTTCGGGGTCGGCGGCATCGCCTTCGGCACGATCATGAATGAAGCCGCTGCCGTCGGGATTCGCCACGAAGCCGTTCAGCACCAGGCGGCCGTCCTGCAACACCGCATGCGCCCCCAGCGGCACCTGGCAGCTGCCGCCGAGCACGCGGCTGACCTGGCGCTCGGCGCGCACGCAGGCGGCGGTCTCGGGATGGTTCAGCGCGGTCAGCATGGCCGCTACCTCGCTGCTGCCGCTGCGGATCTCGATGCCGAGCGCGCCTTGCCCGGCGGCGGGTATGCTGTCTTCCACGCTCAACAGGCTCTTGATGCGGTCGCCCAGCCCAAGTCGCTTGAGGCCGGCGGCGGCCAGCAGGATGGCGTCGAACTGGCCCTCGTCGAGTTTTTTCAGCCGCGTGCCGACGTTGCCGCGCAGCGGCTTCACCGTCAGGTGCGGATAGCGCGCGCGCAGTTGCGCTTCGCGGCGCAGGCTGGAGGTGCCGACCACGCTGCCGGGCGGCAGTTCGGACAGGCGCGCATAGCGGTTGGACACGAAGGCATCGCGCGGGTCCTCGCGCTCGCCGATCACCGCCAGCGCGAAGCCCGGCGGCAGTTCCATCGGCACGTCCTTCATCGAATGCACCGCCAGATCGGCCTGCCCCGCTTCCAGCGCGACTTCGAGTTCCTTGACGAACAGGCCCTTGCCGCCGACCTTGGACAGCGTGACGTCGAGAATCTGGTCGCCGCGCGTGGTCATGCCCAGGATGTTGACCGTGCAGCCGGGATGCAGCGCGCGCAGGCGATCGCGAATATGCTCGGCCTGCCACATGGCAAGCGCACTTTCACGGGAGGCAATGGTCAGGGTGTGCATGGCAGTAGGAATAAACTGTTTGATTTGGCAAATGATGGCGCGATACTGGCAATTATGAAGTATCCGAAACCATCCAGAGGGATGACCGCAATCGCGCGACTGATCGCGGTCTGGGCCTTAATTTTAGCATGGGGCCTAGCGCTGCCCGGCGCTGCGCGCGCGGCGGACAGCCTGGTACACGCGACGAATTTCCAGGCCGACGCGCGCACGGCGGCCAAACGGCGGGTCCCCATCCTGGTGGTGTTCACCACGCCCCACTGCCCGTATTGCGAGCGCGTCAAGCACGACTACCTGATCCCCATGAACAAGGACCCGGCCAACCGCAGCCGCGTCATCATCCGGGAAGTCACCATCGGCGCCTCCGACCCGCTCACCGGCTTTGACGGCACGCCCACCACCGAAGGCGCGTTTGCCGCGGCACACAAGGTGTTCATGGTGCCCACCGTCCAGGTCTTCGACACCCAGGGCAACGACACCGGCGACGCCATCGTCGGCCTGCTGATCCCCGACTATTACTACGGCTACCTGGAAAGCGCCATCGACGCCGGCGTGAGCAAAGTGCGCGGCAAGTAGAAAAGCAGCAGGGGGCGTTGGCAGCCTGTCGGACGTGAAGGAAGCCGACTGCTAGAATTCCGCCATGCAGGGAGCGCCACTATGAAAACCCTTCTGGCCGACGACCATCCGCTGATGCGCGAGGGGGTGCGGCAGGTTTTGTCGCAGCTGGAACCGCCGGTCGAGATCATCGACGCCCATGATTATCCCAGCCTGTTTGCCCAGACCGCGCTGCATGCCGACCTCGATCTGGCGCTGGTGGACCTGAACATGCCCGGCTTCGTCGGCATGCAGGGGATCACGCAGTACCGCAGCCGCTTTCCCGATATTCCCCTGGTGGTCCTGTCCGCCTCCGAGTCGCCGCACGATATCCGCAATGCGCTGGAAGCCGGCGCGCTCGGCTACATTCCCAAAGCCGCCTCCACGGCCGTGATGCTGGCCGCCTTGCGGCAGGTGCTGGCAGGCGACATCTTCGTGCCGGCCTGCCTGGGCGACAGCCATACCGGCCTGCATACGGTGGCGCCGGCCGATTTCGAAGCCCTGCAGCACAGCGGACTGACGGCGCGCCAGCTTGAAGTGGCGCGCCTGCTGGCGCAGGGCTGCGCCAACAAGGCCATCGCCGGCATGCTGGCGATGTCGGAAAGCACGGTGAAGGTGCACATCGCGGCGATTTTTCGCGCCCTCGACGTGAGCAACCGGACCGAGGCGGTACTTGCCATCCAGCGGCTGACCCACAGCGCGTGAAGCCCCTGCGCGCCCTGCTGGCCCGACTGCCGCTTTCCAGCATCCGCAGCCGGATGCTGGTGATTGCGCTGCTACCCGCGCTGCTGGCCGAGTTCGGCATGGTGGCCTACTTCACCTCGCAGGCACTCGCCACCGCCGAGAACGCGCAGCAGGCGCGGGCTGCCAGTGCGGCCCGCCATCTGGCCGACACCTTGCCGTATGCACTGGTCAGCGGCGACACGGCACTGGCCCAGCAGCTGCTCGAAACCGAAACCCGCAACAGCCAGCTTGCGTTTGCCCGCGTCACCGACCGCCACGGCCGCACGCTGGTCAGCACCGGCGATACCCTGCGTGGCGCACTCCTCGACGACCGCCACCGGCAGCACGCCACCATTCGCCTGCCTGCCGCCGTTTCCCGCGACAGCGCCGTGTTCGCGGCCAGTACCGCCGCCAGCGACCCGCTGGGCCAGGTCGAGGTCGGCGTCAGGCTCGATCAGGTCGGCACGTTCAAGCGCGACACCCTGATTCATGCCGCATTCCTGATGCTGGTGGCCCTGGCGCTCACCGGCGCGCTGGCCTGGCGCCTGTCCAACCGGCTGGCGGGGCAACTGCAACATGTCGGCCGCGTGGTGGGACGGCTCGCCTGCGACGACCTCACGGTGCGCACCCAGCTGCCGCCTGAAGGCGAAGTCGGCGCCCTCGCCACCGGCGTGAACAACATGGCCGAGGCGCTGCAGACGCACCGCAGCGAACTGGAGCGGCGCATTCGCGAAGCGACCGCCGACCTCGCCGCAAAAAAGGACATGGCCGAGCGCGCCAACCAGGCCAAGTCGCGCTTCTTCGCCGCGGCGAGCCACGACCTGCGACAGCCGCTGCATGCGCTGTCCCTGTTCGTCGCCGCGCTGAAGGCGCGCAACCAGCAGCCCGAATCGGAAACCCTGATCGACAACATCGAAGCCTCCACTGCGGCGATGGAACTGCTGTTCAATGCGCTGCTCGACATTTCGAGGCTCGATGCCGGCACCATCGAAGCGCATCCGGTGCATTTCCCGCTGCAGAAAATGCTGCTCGATCTCGACCACCAGTTCAGCGCGCTGGCGGCGGAAAAACAGCTGCGCCTGCGTTTCCGGCCGTGCGACGTCATCCTGTACAGCGACCCGCTGCTGATCGAGCGCATCCTGGCCAACCTGATCGCCAACGCCATCCGCTACACCGACGACGGCGGCGTGCTGGTGGCCTGCCGGCGCCGCGGGCGCATGGTGCGCCTGAGCGTGATCGACACC
Organism: Thiobacillus sp.; assembly: GCA_036568085.1. Classification (GTDB taxonomy): domain Bacteria; phylum Pseudomonadota; class Gammaproteobacteria; order Burkholderiales; family Thiobacillaceae; genus Thiobacillus. The sequence continues at coordinate 1,131 of DATCTE010000229.1, read as the reverse complement.
GGACGCGGCATTCCGCCCGATCAGCAGGAAAGTGTGTTCCAGGAATTCGTCCAGCTGCACAACCCCGCGCGCGACCGCAGCAAGGGGCTGGGGCTGGGGCTCGCCATCGTGTCGCGCCTCGGACGGCTGCTGGGACACCGGGTGGACTTGCGCTCGCGTCCGGGGCACGGCTCGGTATTCAGCATCGACGTGCCCTGCGGCGACGCCAGCCTGATCCAGCCGCCCACCCCCGCCAGCGCGCCCGGTCCGCTGCCGGCCGACGCGCTGGTGCTGCTGGTGGACGACGAAAGCGCGATCCTGCGCGGCATGGCCGAGCTGTTTGACAACTGGCAGATCGATCTGGTCACCGCCCACAGCGCCGACGAGGCCGAACACTGGCTCGCCAGCATCGGCCGCGTCCCCGACGTCATCGTGTCGGACTACCGCCTGCCCGACGACACCGACGGCATCGAGGTCATTACCCGCCTGCGGCAGAAATTCGGCCGCGATATCCCGGCCATCCTGGTCACCGGCGACACCGCGCCCGACACCATCCTGCGCATCAGCAAGGCCAGCTTCCCGCTGCTGCACAAACCGCTGCGCCCCGCCAAGCTGCGTGCGTTGCTCACCCACCTGATCCAGCAGGCGCGCGCCGCCACCGTGGGATAATCCGCAACAACCATTCACCGCTAACTACTCACTACTCACCACCATGCACATCCACATCCTCGGTATCTGCGGCACCTTCATGGGCGGCATCGCCGCCATCGCCCGTGCAGCCGGCCACACCGTCACCGGCTGCGACGCCAACGTCTACCCGCCGATGTCCGACCAGCTGCGCGCGCTCGGCATCGACCTCATCGAAGGGTTTGATGCCAGCCAGGCCGACCTCAAGGCCGACATCTTCGTCGTCGGCAACGTCGTCACCCGCGGCAACCCGCTGATGGAAGCCCTCCTCGAACGCGGCCTGCCCTACACCTCGGGCCCGCAGTGGCTGGCCGACAACGTGCTGCGCGACAAATGGGTGCTCGCCGTCGCCGGCACCCACGGCAAGACCACCACCTCCGCCATGCTGGCGTGGATCCTCGACGACGCGCGCATGCGCCCCGGCTTCCTGGTCGGCGGCATCCCGCAGAATTTCGAAGTGTCGGC
>DATCTE010000228.1:0-2885 GCA_036568085.1 Thiobacillus sp. | reverse complement strand
CTTGAGCTGGCTGATGCTGGCATCGGGGTCGTGCATGGCCACCGATTCGGTGATTTCAAGCTCCAGATCGGTGCCCTTCAGGCCGTTTTTCTGCAGCGCCCGCGTAACGTGTGTCAGCAGGATGGATGAGTGCAGCTGATGCGCCGACAGATTCACCGACATGGTGATGTCCGCGATGCCTGCGTCGCGCCAGGTGCGGAGCTGGCGGCAGGCCTCGTTCAACACCCATTCGCCCAGCGGCAGGATCAGGCCGGTCTCTTCGGCAATCGGGATGAACTCGGTGGGCGGCACCAGACCCATGCGCGGGTGGTGCCAGCGCAGCAGCGCTTCGAATCCGACGATGCGGCCACTCCAGCTGTCGAGCTGGGGCTGGTAGTGCAGCACGAACTGCCGGGTTTCCACCGCGACCCGCAGGTCGTGATCCATCATCAGCCGCTTCATCGCGGTCTGATTCATCTCGGCCGTGAAGAACTGGACATTGTTGCGTCCCAGCGATTTGGCGTGATACATGGCGGTGTCGGCGTTTTTCATCAGCGTTTCGCCGTCCTCGCCGTCGTTCGGATAAAAGGCGAGGCCGATGCTTGCGGTCGAATGCAATTCCTCCTCCCCGATCCGGTAAGGCAGGGCCAGCGTATGCAGGATCTTGTCGGCAATACGGGCGGCGGTGGTGGCGTCTTCCACTTCGGTCAGGACCACCACGAACTCGTCCCCGCCCAGGCGGGCCACGATGTCGCTGTCGCGCACGCTGTCGCGCAGACGATGCGCCACGTCCTTCAGCAGCTCGTCGCCCACTGCGTGACCGAGGGTGTCGTTGATCGTCTTGAAGCGATCCAGGTCCAGGAAGATCACGGCCAGCGCGCGCTGTTCGCGGTGCACCATGGAGAGCGCCTGCTCGAGCTGGCTTTGCAGGCTGAAACGGTTGTTCAGGCCGGTGAGGGCGTCGTGATAGGCCAGCTGGCTGATTTGCGCCTCGGCCAGCTTGCGCTCGGTGATGTCCTGCACGGTGCCCGTTGAGCGAACCGCCTTGCCCGATTCGTCGAAATGCATCTCGCAACGTTCGTTGACCCATTTGATGCGGCCGTCTGGCATGCAGATCCGATGGCTGATCTCGTAGGGGATGCGGTTTGTCAGCGAGTCGAGGTAGGCCTGACTGACCCGGTCGCGATCGTCGGGGTGGACCGTATCCATGAAGGCCTCGTACGAAGCACCGAACGTGTCCTTGTCGATCTCGAACAGCCGGTATGTCTCGTCCGACCAGGTCAGCTTGCCGCTGGCCACGTCGAACTCCCAGCTGCCGACCTGGGCGATGCGCTGCGCTTCCTCGAGGCGTTGCGCGCTTTCCTTGAGTGCCGCCTCGGCCAGGCGTTTTTCCGTCACGTCGGTGCCGATGCCCACCATGAATTCCAGCTCGCCCTGTTCGTCGGGCAAGACGGAATTCGACCATTCGATCAGCCGCCTCGTCCCGTCCCGGGCGACCCAGTGGTTGGTATGGGCACCCCGCAGGGATTGCGGATTGCGGGTGAATGCGTTGAATGCCTCCTGGTGCACCTGCTCCCGCTCTTCCGGCGTCAGCAGGAAATCCCAGACAAACTTCCCCTCGACTTCAGCAAACGAATAGCCCGTCAGTTCCTCGCAGGCGCGATTGAAGCGGCGGATACGGCCTTCGCGGTCCAGCACCACCACCAGCGCCCCGGCTTGATCGAGAATCGCGCTCTGCAGCATGGACAGCTTGCGCAACTCGTGCGAGCGCGCCTCCACCTGGGCTTCCAGAGTATGCTGGGCCTCGGCCAGTTCATCCGTCATGTGATTGAATGCATGGGCCAGCCGGCCCAGCTCCTTGATGTTCTCCTGCGACGCGCGCTCTGACAGGTCTCCTGCGGCGATGCGGTCGGCCACCCGGGTGAGATTCCGGATCGGGCGCGACAAGCCGCGGCCCAGCAGGTAGGCCGCGCTGCCGGACAACAGCAGGAACAGCGCCAGCGCGAGATAGGTGATATGGCGCAGATGGGCGGCCGGCGCCAGCGCTTCCGCGCTGTCGATCTTCACGACCATGCCCCATCTCAACGCAGGCAGATAGCGCCACGCCGCCACGCATTCGATGCCGGCATAGTCGCGCACGATTCCGTGGCCATGATTGCCGGCCAGTGCCTTCTGCATCGGCACGGCTGCCACTTGCAGCGGTACCCGGTAACGGTAGGCGGCGTCCTGGACATGCCGGAGCGGTCCGGTGTAAAAGGCCTCGTTGCCGTCCCTTTGCGCCAGCACCGTTTCGCCCGTGCGGCCCAGGCCGGTGCGGTCGGCGGTGACCGATTCCAGCTTGCGCACATCCAGTTCCAGGGCCAGAACGCCGATCACCGTGCCCCCGTCCAGCACGGGCGCCGTCAGAAAAGCAGCCGGCCGATTGGAAGGCGCATAATGCGCAAACCCCGAGAGGCGGGTCTGCAGGCTTTGCAGGGTCAGGTTGAAACCCTTCGCCAGCTCCGTATCGCGGTAGACGCCGGACTGGAGATTGGTGCCAAGATCCGACTCGTTCCGCAGAGAAAAAATGACGTTGCCGGCCGTGTCCATCAGCAGAAAATTGTAAAAATTGCCCGCTTCGTAGGAAATACTCAAATCGTTTTGCAGGGGACGCGCGCTGGTCTCATAGGCAGGGGAGCGCAATCCGGTCGTGCGATACGCGTGTTCCAGGGAGGCCAGTCCATGGCGGATGAGATTCCTCTGGCTGAGCAGGCGGGCGTCCGCCAGCCGCTCCGCCGTGTAGCGTTCGATCTGGTCGGCTTTCTTGTCGGCGATGGTGACCATGCTCGCCAGCACGGTTTCACGCAGCGACGATTCGAATGCTGCCAGATAGAAAGCGGCGAGCCCTGTCAGCGGCAACACGGCCA
>DATCTE010000227.1:0-2503 GCA_036568085.1 Thiobacillus sp. | reverse complement strand
GCTCAACGTGCAGCTGGTCGTTCGCGGTACCGACTACAACCGCTTTCAGGACAAGATCCGCAAGGGCAATGCGCAGCTGTTCGAATGGGGCTGGAACGCCGACTATCCCGATCCGGAAAACTTTTTTTTCCTGCTCTATGGTCCCAACAAGAAAGTGGCCACCGGCGGCGAGAACGCGGCCAACTACGACAACCCGGAATTCAACCGCCTGTTCGAGCGCATGAAGGACATGGACAACGGCCCCGAACGCCAGCAGGTGATCGATGCCATGCTCGGGATCGTGCGCCGCGACGCGCCGTGGATCTTTGCCTACTATCCAAAATCCTTCGGCCTGACCCATGGCTGGGTGCATAACGTCAAACCCAACCTGATGGCCAACAACACACTCAAGTACCGCCGCATCGATCCGGACCTGCGCGCAACCCGGCGTAAAGAATGGAACCGGCCCGTGCTGTGGCCGATCGTGCTGCTGGCCGGCGGACTGATTGCCGTCATCGCGCCGGCGGTGATCGCCTGGCGCAGGCATGAACGGAAAGTGGCCTGATGTTCGCCTATATCCTGCGCCGCCTGCTGTATGCCATCCCGATCCTGATCGGGGTCAACCTGCTGACCTTTGTGCTGTTCTTCGTCGTGAATACGCCGGACGACATGGCGCGGCTGCAGCTCGGCGCCAAGCACGTGACGCCGGACGCGATCGAGCGCTGGAAGGTCGAGCATGGCTATGACAAGCCGCTGCTTTTGAACCGCAAGGCGACGGGCAGCGCGCAGTTCACCGACACGATCTTCTTCCGGCATTCGGCGGCGATGTTCGCGTTCCAGTTTGGCAAGGGCGACGACGGCCGCGACATCGCCAACGAAATCCGAACCCGCATGGGGCCGAGCCTGGCGATTGCGCTGCCGGTGCTCATCATCGGTCTCATGGTCAACATCACCTTTGCCTTGCTGATGGTGTTCTTCCGCGCCACCTATCTCGACCTGTGGGGCGTGGTGCTGTGCGTGGTGCTGATGTCGATCTCGGGATTGTTCTACATCATCGCGGGGCAGTATTTCATCGCCAAGCTGTGGAACCTGTTGCCGATCTCGGGCTATGCGGGCGGCATCGACGGTTTCCGCTTTATTCTCTTGCCGGTTCTGGTGAGCGTGGCAGCGGGTATCGGTAGCGGCGCGCGCTGGTATCGCACCATCTTTCTTGAGGAAATCGGCAAGGACTATGTACGCACCGCGCGTGCCAAGGGCCTGTCCGAGGTTCGGGTATTGTTCCGCCACGTGCTGAAGAACGGCATGATTCCTATCCTGACCGGCGTGGTGGTGCTGCTGCCGCTGCTGTTCATGGGCAGCCTCATCACCGAATCCTTCTTCGGCATCCCCGGGCTCGGCAGCTACACCATCGACGCCATCCAGGCGCAGGATTTCGCGGTGGTGCGTGCAATGGTGTTCCTGGGATCCTTCCTCTACATCGTCGGGCTGATCCTCACCGACATTTCCTATTCGTGGGTGGATCCGCGGGTGCGGCTGCAATGAGGGCCGGTTCGATCAACTTCATGCCCGTCGTCCTGTGGACCGATGCGCTGATTTTTGCGCTGCTGGTGGCGGTGCTGGCGCTGGTGTGGTTTATCCGCCGCCACGAACACCTGCGCGCGCCGTGGATGGCCGTGGCGCGGCGGCCCATGGCGATGGGGGCGGCGCTGGTGCTGGCCGTGTTCGTGGTCATCGGCCTGCTCGATTCGCTGCATTACCGCGAAAAGCTCAGTGACAGCCCGCCCGGCAGGCCGCAATATTCGGTCGACGTGCTGTCCGTATTCGACGCGCTGGTGACCCCTCTGCGGACGCAGCAGGAAAAGACCTATTCCGCGCCGCTGGCGATGCAGTTGTACGCCAAGGAATTTATCGAACGCGACGGCGCAACCGTACGGGATTACCCGCGCCTGAAATACGGTGGCGCGCATCTGAAACAGGCCGACGAACGCGTGCCGGATATTGTCCGGCGCATTCTCGTCGGCCTGGCGCAGGGGCTGGCGGCCAGCCTGCTGCTGTTTGGCCTGCTCGCCGCCTGGCAGACGCGCTATCGCCACATGGTTTTCGGTGAGTGGCTGACAGCCTGGGGAGCCGGCCACCTCGGCTGGCCTGGACGGACGGTCATCCTGATCCTGGCGCTGCTGCTGATGCTGGGGGCGGTGACGGTCCATCTCGCCGCGGGCTATCATGTCTTCGGTACCGACAAGGTCGGACAGGATGTGCTGTACATCAGCCTCAAGAGCATCCGCACCGGCCTGGTGATCGGTACGCTCACCACGCTGGTCACGTTGCCGCTCGCGATCGTGCTGGGGATTGCGGCAGGGTATTTCCGGGGCTGGATCGACGACGTCATCCAGTATGTCTACACCGTGCTGAATTCGATCCCGGGTGTGCTGCTGATCGCGGCAGCGGTACTCATCGTGCAGGTCGCCATCGAAGCCCATCCGGAGCTGTTCGACACCGCGGCGGCGCGTGCCGACATCCGCCT
>DATCTE010000226.1:0-2691 GCA_036568085.1 Thiobacillus sp. | reverse complement strand
AGCCCGCCGCGCAGCGCCAGCCAGCAGCGGCACCCCGTCTCTGGGCGGTCCAGGGTGAGGACTTCGCCCGCCGCCAGCACCAGGGTTTCATTCCATGCCACCGGGGCACCGCTGCTGCGGCTGGCGGCAAAACGGCCACCGGTGAGCGCCGCCACCCCGCCCAGCGGAAACTGCAGACGCGGCCCTGACAGGGTGATCTCCAGTCCCGCCGCGGATGCGTCGTTACCCACCAGACGGTTGGCGGCCGCCAGCGCCGCCGGATCGGCTGCCCCGCCGGCAGGCACGCCGAGCGCGCCCCGGCCCGGCCGCCCCAGATCCATCACCAGGTCACACAGACCGGGACGCAGGACCTCGATCATGCCGGAACGAAGCGCACCCGGTCGCCCGGCATCAGCAATGCCGGCGCATCGCGTTGCGGGTCGAACAATACCGCGCTCGTCCGCCCGATGATGTGCCACCCGCCCGGGCCGCCGGCAGGGTAAATCCCGGTATAGACACCGCCTATTGCCACACTGCCCGGCGCAACCCGTTGCCGCGGCGACGCCCGGCGCGCCGTCTGCAACTCGGCCGGCAATCCCCGCAGATACGGGAAGCCCGGCTGGAACCCCAAAAACGCCACCGTATACTCCGTTGCCGTGTGCCGATCGATGTAGGCCGACTCGCTCATGCCCACCAGCCTTGCCAACGCCGGTAAATCCGGCCCGCCATAATCGACCACGATCTCATGCCGCGCGCCCCCTGCCACGCCACGCCTGTCCGCCAGCGGCTCGACAAGCGCCGCCCTCACCTCCGCCGGCACCCCGGCGGCACGCCGCAAAACCAGCAACAGGCTGTCATCTGCTGGAATAATGTCCTCAACATCGCATAAATTCTTAGAAATCAACTGTTCGTAGCGCGCCAGCGTCGCCTCGCCTGTCGCCACCCGCAACCCGCGCTCGCTGATCCAGCGCCAGCTGGCCAGCGCGACGGCCGGTTGGTCGGTTGCCTGCCTTCCCATAGGATGAGTCCCTTTTCGGAGTTGTACCGATGCGACGGATCGCAAGTGTAGTGCCGATAGCGTCAGTGTAATGGCGGCGCCGGCACTTGCTGCCATGAAGCAAAACCGTGCCACCTGGCCGTGACCGCAACACGGTCGAATATTGCCTCGCCGCCATGGAAATACCATACCTCCACGGAGGGACATCATGTATCGTGATATCCCTGTTCCTCCCGTACCTGAAGGAAAATCTTCCTACATGGCCCCGATGGAAATCTACCAGCGCATTTTTGAATACACGCCCGATGCCCTGTTCGTCATCGATCAGGCGGGGCGCATCGTCCTGGCGAACGCGCAGGCCGAGGCCCTGTTCGGTTACGACCGTAGCGAGTTGGTCGGCCAGCCTGTTGAAATGCTGATCCCGCCCCGCTTCGCCGCCCTCCATGCCGGGCATCGCACCCGCTACATGGGCGAAGGGCACAGCCGGCCGATGGGCGAGGCTTCCGAACTCTTTGCCCTGCGCAGGGACGGAAGCGAGTTTCCGGTCGACATCATGCTGAGCCCGATGATTCTTCATGGCACGCACCTCGTCCTCAGCGTCGTACGCGACATCACCGAACGCAAGGCCGCGCAGGACGAACTCGAGCGGCAAACCACGGAACTTCGGCGGCTGCACGCGGAACTGGAACTGCTCGCCAACCACGATGGCCTGACCGGCCTGTACAACTGGCGCGCGTTTTACGAGTATGCCGGACAGATGCTCAAAACCGCGCATCGCCGACAGGAAAACGCGACCCTGTTGATGATCGACCTGGATCATTTCAAACAGATCAATGACCGCTTCGGCCACGCCGAGGGCGACCGCGTGCTGCAGGCGGTCGCCGCCACCCTCAAGGCTGCCGCCCGGGAAAACGACATTGTGGCGCGGCATGGCGGCGAGGAGTTTGTCGTGGCCGCGCTCGGGCTGAACGAGGCAGAAAGCCTGGTGGCGGCTGAACGTCTACGCGCGGCCGTTGCCGCCATCGAAAACATGAAAACCCGCATCACAGCCAGCATCGGCATCGCCACGCACGCGCCGCAAGCACAGAAACACGAGACCCCCCGTCTCCTGGCAGAACTGCTCGACCAGGCTGACCAGGCGCTTTATACCGCCAAGCGCAACGGCAGAAACCAGGTCTGCCACTTCAACCGTCTCGCTGATCTCACGGAATCTGGCCACTCGCAAATGAAAACCCCCGTGTAGAAGCAACGCCCACCCGACCCGGGTGGATGTCGAGGGCCCGCTGTCGATCGGACACGAAGCGCTCGGTTGCGTGCTTTCAGCGCGGGCTCACGGATTGCGCGGAAATGGCGGCAAGCGTGCGATCCGGACAACGCCGGGACAATAAAAAAGGGGGCTCACGCCCCCTTTGGTTTGCCGGTGATCGCGCGATCAATCAGTCTTTGAAGCGACCCCGCACGCCGACGCGATTGGCACCGCCCCGGCTGTCATTGCCACGCGGCTGGGCCGCGCGCGCGCCAGGGGCACGATTGCCATAGCTGCGGGTAGCCGCGGCCGCTGCTTTAGCCTTGGCCTCGCGCTCGCGCTTTTCCCAATATTCGACACTGTTGCCGTTGACTTCCCCTTTCGGCTCGCGCGGTGCATCGGCACCGCGGAACCCCTCGGTGCGCGGCGGACGGTCGCCAGTCATGCGGGGCACGTCGGACGGGCCACG
>DATCTE010000225.1:0-5435 GCA_036568085.1 Thiobacillus sp. | reverse complement strand
CCCGGATGACGAATTCGTCGGCACGGGGGCTGGCCTCGCCCTGGATCACGGCGTGAATTTCATCCTGGCGATCGGGGGCGGTTCGGTGATCGATGCCGCCAAGGCCATCGCCTTGCTGGCGGCCAACCAGGCACGCGATATCTGGGCGTATCAAACGGAGCACCGGGGCTTCAGCGCGCCCGCGCTGCCGCTCGGGGTCGTACTGACCACCACGGGCACGGGGACGGAGGTCAACGGCGGATTCGTCATCAGCCGACGCGCCAACAACGAAAAGGTCGCCTTCAGCAGCCTGTCCACCCGACCGCGCTTTGCCTATTGCAACCCGGACTACACGATCAGCCTGCCGCCGCAGGTCCTGGCCGACAATTACACCGACATCATTTCCCACCTGCTGGAGCAGTTTTTCTCCATGGAGGAAACCACGGGGATCGTCGATGCGATCATTCTTGAAGCCATCCACTACCTGCTGAAGAACACGCCCGCACTGCAAACCTGGAAAGATTCCTACGGCTTTCGGGCCAACACCATGTTTGCGTCGACGATATCGCTTTCCTACCTGTTTTCATGCGGCAAGAAAGTTCCGTGGATCCTGCATTACCTGACCCATGCGCTCGCATCCCATCGCCCCCTTTCACATGGCGCATCGCTCAGAATGATCATGCCCGGGTGGCTCGTCTGGTTGTCGGGCAACCCCGCCTATGCCGTTCGAATCCGACACCTCATCGAAAAGCTTTCGCTGTCCGATGCGACGCAACTGGGACAGTATTTCCTGGATCACTTTGCCCTGATGGGCTGCGATGCCCATCCGCTGCTCAGCGACAGCGAAAAGGAGCGGATCGTGGACATGCTGTCGGCAGACAGGGATTTCCTTGCCCGGGCGAACCTCGACGAACGCGACCTGAGATGCATCCTGGATTGGACGCATCATGCCTGCTGAGCCGGCATCGCCCGATATGAACAAGACAAAGATCCTGATCTTCCCGCTCGATATCGATGATGCAGACACCTTCATCCGGGTCGCGAATGCGCTGGACCTCGAGACCGTCGGCGCCAGTTCGGCCATGACCGGTCCGGGGGAAAAAGCGGTCGATCATTTCATCCGGCTGCCCTTTATTACCGACCCGGAATTTGACCGGGCCTTGCAGGGTGCGCTCGAGCAACACGCGGTGACGACGGTTTACGCGCCGCACCAGGGCGTCTGGCGACACCTGGACACGCTCCTGAAGACACAGCCGGCGCGCTTTCGCTTCACGCTATGCACACCCGATCCGTTTTCAGCCACCCAGCAGCGCTTTTCTCCCCATGAGGCATGGGCGGTTTCAGTTGCATCCGGCAACCCGTTCGCCGGGCTGGCAGCGTCCCAGGCAATCCGTCCCCCCTTGTCGCCCGCGCGTTATTCCGCACTTCACCGCCAGTTTCTGAACATCCCGGGGGATTCCGACGTCGGAAAACTGCGTGCCTTGTGCGACATTGCCCGCCTGCTGCCCCCCGGCGATCTCCTCGAGGTGGGATGCCTGTATGGGCGCTCGGCGTTTGCCCTGGGCTACCTTGCCAGCCGTTACACGCTGGGCAGCGTGATCTGCGTGGATCCGTGGAATACCGCGGAACTGACCGACCAGGGCGCCGGAGCCGCAATCATCAATGCCGAACTCGCCAACACGGATATCGATAGTGAAAAAATCTTCCGGGTATTTTTGAACACGGTCGCCCTGCTTGAAAACGTGGGGTATCTCCGCAAAACCTCCGAGAAGGCAATAGGCGATTACGCGGCGGCCGTCCGCCGCGGCACGTTGCACAGCCCCGAACTGGGGAGCATTCCGATAGGCGGGCAGCTGAGCCTGCTGCATATCGACGGCAACCATCGTTACGACCATGTGCGGCGGGATGTCGAGCTATGGAGCCCTTATCTGGCCAAGGGGGGCTGGCTGCTGCTGGATGACTATGTGTGGGCGTTCGGCGATGGACCGCATCGGGTGGGGGACGAGCTGCTCGGCAGCCCCCTCTACGATTCGGCGTTTGTCAGTGGCGACACGCTGTTCCTGCGCCGCACCGAAGTGGATTGATGCGCGCGCCGTTTTATGCAGCGCACCATTTCCGCCACATCTCCCGATAGGCGGTCTCCAGATGGCGCGTCACGGTTTGCGATCCGTAGTTTGAGGCGCTCATCCGCTCACGGATGGATTGCCGGATTCGATCCAGGCCTGGCAAGTCCTGTGCAAGCTGTATGGCGCGCTGAAAATAGTCTTCCTCGTTGTGCGTGATGAAGTCGCTCAGGCCGACACGCGACAGCAAGGGAACAGCGCAGCGCGACACCATGTGCTCGCCGGCCAGTGTGATGACCGGCACCCCCATCCACAGCGAGTGCATCGTGGTGGTGCCGCCGTTGTAGGGGAAGGGGTCGAGCGCCAGATCGATCGAGTGGTGCAGCGCCAGATAATCGCTGAACGACATGCGCGGCTGCAGGATCAGGCGATCGGCCTCCACGCCCGCCTGGCCAAACCGTTCGATCACCCGTTGCCGGATTCCGCTATCCGTGATGTTGCCCAGCATCAGCCGGGCGTGCGGCAGTGCACCCAGAATCCGTGCCCACAGATTGACGACCGACGGGTTGGTCTTGATCAGGTTGTTCAGCGAGGCGAATACGAACGTGTCGGCGGTCAGGGCCGGCAAGGGATTGACGGGTGGGCAGCCCGGTTCCGGCCGGTAGGCCACGCCCGAGTCCGGCATGCGCAGCAGCGTCTCGCTGTGGTAACGCTCGGTCAGCCCGGGGGGATCCATTTCTTCATTGGTGATCCGGTAATCCATCGCGGTCAGCCCGGTGGAACCCGCGTAGCCGATCCACGTGGCCTGTACCGGCGCGGGCTTGCGGGCAAACACGGGCAGGCGGTTGTAGCCGGTATGCCCGGAGAGATCGACCAGGATATCGATGCCATCGGCACGAATGCGTTCGGCGAGTTGCTCGTCGCTCATCTTCGAGCAGGCCAGCCAGTGATCCGCGTGGGCGGCAATCAGATCCGTATGCGCATCGTGCTTGTTGTGGTTGTAGTAGCAATAAATCTCCACCCGGGATTTGTCGTGGCTCGCCAGAATCGGCTCGATGAAGAAGGCCACCGCATGATTGTAGAAGTCCGCAGAGACATACCCGATCCGGAGCCGCCGCTCGGGGTCGCGGCTGTTTGCGTGGGGCTGCCAGCGCGCCTTGAGCGGGGTTTCATAACGCTCGGCATAGCGCTGGTGCTCGCTGAATGCCTCCGCCGGCGTGACGGAGTCCAGGTACTGCATGGTATACAGCAGGTTGCTGTATGAACTCGCCGAATCCGGCTTGATCGACAGGACCTGCCGGTAGCAGGCGATGGCGTCCTCCAGCCTGCCTTGCGCCTGGAGCGTATTCCCCAGGTTGTTGCACGCCTCGGCAAAATCCGGCTTGAGCACGAGCGCCTGCCTGCCGCATGCGGCGGCTTCGTCCAGCCGGCCCAGCTCCCTGAGGGCATTTCCCAGGCTGTTGTAGGTCTCGGCGGAGTCCGGCTTGATTTCGAGTGACCGCCTGCAGGATGCGACGGCTTCGTCCAGCCGGCCCAGCGCATAGAACGCATCCCCCAGATTGCTGTGGGCCTCGGCGAAATCCGGCTTGATCGAAACGGCCTGATGGCAGCGGACAACCGCCTCTTTCAGCCTGCCCTGCTTCTGGAGGATGGCCCCCAGGTTGTTGTAGGCCTCGGCATAATCCGGCTTGAGCCGGATGGCCCGGTGATAGCCCTCGGCAGCCTCGTCCAGCTTGTCCTGGCTCTTCAGCACGTTAGCCAGGTTGTTGTAGGCCTCGGCATAATCCGGCTTGAGTTCGATGGCCCGCCGGTAGCTGGCGGCCGCGTCTTCCAGTTGTCCTTGTTCCCGGAGCACGTCGGCCAGGTTGTAGTGCACTTCCACCAGATCCGGGTTGAGCCTGAGCGCCTTGCGATAGCTGGCGATCGCCTCGTCCAGCTTGCCCTGCGTCTGCAGCGTATCGCCCAGATTGCTGTGCAGCTGGGCATAGTCGGGCGTGAGCAGAACGGCCTTCCTGTAGCTGGCCACCGCTTCGTCCAGCCTGTCTTGTTCCTTGAGCGCATTCCCCAGGTTGTAGTGGGCATTGGCATGGTTGGGCTGCAGTGAAATGGCTTTCCTGTAGTAGGCAATCGCCTCGTCCAGCTCGCCTTGCGCCATGAGCACCACCCCCAGGTTGTTGTGCCCGTCGGCGAAGTTCGGCGCGATCTCGACCACATTGCCGAGCAGGACGGCCGCCACATCGAACATGCCGATCTGATAGGCGATCATCCCCTGCACATGCAAGGCATCCGGATGATTGGGCGACAGTTGCAATATCTGCTGGCAAGCAGCATCAGCCTCGCGCAACTGCCCGGCCTGATAGTGCGCGGATGCACGCTGCAAGGCATTCGCGAGATCCATCGCCGCCGAAGCAGGGCTTGCAGGCTGCTCATTCGTGAGGCAGCACTGCTTGTATTTTTTTCCGCTCCCGCAGGGACACGGATCGTTACGCGCGATTTTCTGAGTTGTCATGGTGCATTGAAGGGGAGGACGGTGGGGGGCCGTTCAGCGCCCATTGTAGCCATTCCTGATCCCCAAATATCGCTCGGTTATACCCGCTGGGTGGACGACGGCATGCCCGAGGTGCACGAAGCGACGTATTGATCCTGAGCGAAGGCCCAAAGTCGCTGCCGAGATCGTGCCCCGAATAGCGTTTTGTGGCCTGTTAGGGGTTGACCGAAACGCGCGCCATCTCTAGAATGCGCGCTTCCTATTCCCCGATAGCTCAGTCGGTAGAGCGACGGACTGTTAATCCGCAGGTCCCTGGTTCGAGTCCAGGTCGGGGAGCCAGAATTCGAAGGCCACGTTGAAAAACGTGGCCTTTTTTGCATTTGGGCTCCGCGCGCGGGCGCCTAGCTCGCGTCGAACTGCAGTACGTGCTTTTCCATCCAGTTGGCCAGCAGCGCCGGTGTCAGCGGCCGCGAGAACAGGTAGCCCTGCGCCAGTTCGCAGCCGACTTCGCGCAGGTAGGCGTGCGCCGCGGCGTCTTCCACGCCTTCCGCCGTCGTGCTCATCCCGAGGCTGCGCCCCAGGTCGACGATGCAGCGGATTACCGCGCGCGACTCCTGCGAACTGGACGCGGTGGCCACGAACGAGCGGTCGATCTTCAGTTCCGAAAACGGCAGGCGCACCAGCTGCACCATCGATGAATAGCCGGTGCCGAAATCGTCCAGCGACAGCAGGAAGCCGTGCACGCGCAGCCGCGTCAGCAGCGTCAGCGCTTCCACCGGTTCGTCCATGGCCGCGGTTTCGGTCAGCTCGAATATCAGCTGGCCGGGGCTGACGCGGGTGCTGGCGCACAGGTTGACGATGGCGTCGATCAGCTCCGGCCGGCCAAGGCTGCGTGCCGAGATGTT
>DATCTE010000224.1:0-3895 GCA_036568085.1 Thiobacillus sp. | reverse complement strand
ATCGGCCTGATTGATTGAAAAACTTTTAGCATCTCATTCCTGATTGCATTGGCATCGATAACTGTTGGCGGTTCCATGGCTACAAGTCCAACCAGCTGCATCAGATGGTTTTGCAGCATGTCGCGCAGCGCACCCGCACGGTCGTAGTAATCGGCGCGTTTCTCGATGCCGATCGACTCGGCCACTGTGATCTGCACGTGATCGATGAAGTTGCGGTTCCACAGCGGTTCGATCAGCGTATTGGCGAAGCGGAAAACGAGCAGGTTCTGTACCGTTTCCTTGCCGAGAAAATGGTCGATGCGATAGACCTGTTCCTCGTCGAAATGCTGGTGCAGCAGACGGTTCAGCATCTGCGCCGATTCAAGATCCTCGCCGAAGGGCTTTTCGATCACCACCCGGTGCAGTCCGCGCGGCTTGTTGAGACCGACCGCTTCGAGGTTCTGGATCACCGCGCTGAATTCGGCCGGCTTGATTGCCAGGTAGAACACCGCGCTCGAACAGGCCGATTCCGGCGGCAGACGCTGCGCGAGCGAACGGTAGGAATCGACATCGTTGAGATCGCCCTTGTGGTAGGCGAAGCGGGCAATGAAACGCTCGAATACCGGCGTGTCGAGCGAGCCCTTGATCTTGTCCCGGAGGACTTCGCGCATGTGTTCGCGCCAGCTTGCAGTGGTCCAGTCGCGGCGTGAAAACGCGATGATGGTGAGCGATTCGGCCAGCCGAGCCGCCGCTTCGAGGTGATACAGCGCGGGCAGCAGCTTGTTCGAGGCGAGGTTGCCGGTTGCGCCGAAGATGACGAACGAACACGGCAGGTTGTCGGAACTCGCATTCTTGGCCAGATTCATCTCAGCCCTCCTTCACTGCGTGGCCGCCAAAGCCCTGGCGCATTTTCGCCAGCATTTTCGCGGCGTAATCGTTCCGGCCCTGGCTGGCAAAACGCATCATCAGGGCGAGCGACATCACCGGCGTGGGGATGCCCTGCTCCACCGATTCCAGCGCAGTCCAGCGCCCTTCGCCGGAGTCGGCGACGAAGGGTTCGATGGATTCCAGCGACTGATCCTTCGCCAGAAAATCGGCCGACAGGTCCAGCAGCCAGGAACGCACCACGCTGCCGTGCCGCCACAGTTCGGCGATTTCGCCGAGGTCGAGATCGAAACCCGGCTTGTTCTTCATCAGCGCAAAGCCTTCGGCGAAGGCCTGCATCATGCCGTACTCGATGCCGTTGTGAACCATCTTGACGAAGTGGCCGGAGCCGACCGGCCCGGTGTGCAGCCAGCCCTCCGTCGGAGTGGGCGCGAGTGCTTCCATGTAGGGTTTGAGGCGCGTGGCGGCGGCATCGCTGCCGCCGAACATGATGCAGTAGCCGTTCTCCAGTCCCCACACGCCACCGGATACGCCGGCATCGGCAAACTCGACCTTCTGCGTCGCCAATCTTTCGGCGCGGCGCTGATCGTCCTTGTAATAGGCGTTGGCACCGTCGACCACGAGGTCGCCGGGCGAAAGCAGGGGTACGAGCGTATCCAGCGCCGTCTCGGTGGCCTCGCCTGCCGGCAGCATCAGCCAGACGATGCGCGGTGCCTGCAATGCCGCCACCAGATCTTGCAGCGAAGTGCAGGCGAGATGTCCGGTTTCTGCTGCGATGGCTAAGCTGACATCATGGCTGCGATTGGTGACTGCAATCCTGATTCCCTTGCGCGCCAGCCGCCGCGCCATGTTGCCGCCCATGCGGCCGAGTCCGACGATACCGAATTCCATGCTTGACTCCTTTGGAATGAAAACCTGCGTGGCGCAGCAATCGTACCCTGAAGGATATGAATGCTCACTGCCAAGCCCATGATAGGACGCGGGGATGGCAGGAAGGTTGCGCAAAATACACACCCTCCCGGTGCTGCACGTACCGAATCAGGCAAGCAGCCCCGGAAACAGCTTGCCCAGCCCGGTGGCGATCATCTCGACCGAGATCGCCGCGATGATGAGGCCCATCAAGCGCGTGACGACATGTATCCCGGTTTTTCCCAGCCGCCGTGAAATCACGGGCGCAGCACGAAACGCCAGCCATACCGACAACGCGACCACCGCCACCGGAATCAGCAGGGCGATTTGATGTAGCACCTCGCCCCTGGCCGCAGAAGCCGCCACGATCACATGGGTGATCGCCCCCGGCCCCGCCAGCAGCGGGATGCCCAGCGGCACCACACCCACCGCATCTCGTTCCTCGGCTTCTACCGCCTCATCCCGGGTTTGCCGCTGCGGGCTGACGTGAGCCTGCACCATCGACAGGGCCAGCAACAGCAGCAGCAGGCCGCCCGCCACCGAAAAAGCCGCCAGACGAATGCCGAAAAACATGAGCAGTGGCTCGCCCGCAAAGGTGAACAGCGTCAGCACCCCAAGCACCGTCAGAGCGGCGATCCGCGCCGCGGCGTGGCTCTGCGCAAGGGTGTAGCCATGGGTGGCCAGGAGAAAAATCGGGATGACGCCGACCGGGTCGACGATGGCGAACAGCGCAAGCGCCGCCTTGACGAGTTCGGGGATGTCCATGCCGGCATCATAGCCGCACGGCACGGCAAACCACTAAGGGCGGCGAAATACCAGGTCCCACACCCCGTGCCCGAGGCGGATGCCGCGCTGCTCGAACTTGGTCAGCGGCCGGGTGTCGGGACGCGGTGCGTAATCCGCCACGGTATTTTGGAGAAGCGGCTCGGCAGTCAGCACGGCGAGCATCTGCTCGGCATAGTCCTGCCAGTCGGTTGCCAGATGGATATAGCCGCCGGGCCGGATGCGGCTCGCCAGCAATCTCACCAGCGGTGACTGGATCAGGCGCCGCTTGTGATGGCGCTTCTTGTGCCAGGGGTCGGGAAAGAAAATGTGGACACCCGTCAGACTGTCCGGCGCCAGCATGTTCGTCAGCACCTCGACGGCGTCGTGCTGGATGATGCGCACATTGGTGAGGCCGCGCTCGCCGATCTGTTTGAGCAGCGCGCCCACGCCCGGCGTGTGGACCTCGACGCCAAGGTAATCGTTTTCGGTATGGGCGGCGGCAGTCTCGGCCAGCCCCTCGCCCATGCCGAAGCCGATTTCAAGAAAGCGCGGAGCTTGCCGGCCGAACACGGCATCGAGATCGAGCATGGCAGGCTGGTACTGCAGCATGTACTGCGGCCCGATCTCGGCCAGCGCACGCGCCTGGCCGGAGCCGACGCGCCCGGCGCGCAGCACATAGGAACGGATGCGCGGATGCGCGCCGGTTTCACTCATGATTACTTGCTGCCCGCGCTTTTATTGCCGGTAATGAGACCGCTGGTCGGCGAGCTGGGGCTGGCCTGGTAGATCTTCTTCGGCATGCGGCCGGCGAGGAAGGCCTCGCGCCCGGCTTCCACCGCCTTCTTCATCGCCGACGCCATCAGCACCGGATTGCCCGCGCCGGCGATCGCGGTGTTCATCAGCACGGCGTCGCAACCGAGCTCCATCGCGATGGTGGCGTCGCTCGCGGTGCCGACGCCGGCGTCGACGATCACCGGCACCGAGAGGCGGTCGATGATGATCTGCAGGTTCCACGGGTTGAGGATGCCCATGCCGGAGCCGATCAGGCTCGCCAGCGGCATCACCGCAACGCAGCCGATGTCTTCCAGCTGCTTGGCAGCAATCGGGTCGTCCGATGTGTAGACCATCACCTGGAAGCCGTCCTTCACCAGCACCTCGGCGGCCCTGATCGTTTCGGCCACGTTGGGATACAGCGATTCGGCGTCGCCCAGGACTTCGAGCTTGACCAGCGCATGGCCGTCGAGCAGTTCGCGCGCCAGGCGCAGCGTACGGATCGCGTCGTCCGCGGTGTAGCAACCGGCGGTATTGGGCAGATAGGTGTATTTCGACGGCGGCAGTGCGTCGAGCAGGCTGGGCT
>DATCTE010000223.1:0-2028 GCA_036568085.1 Thiobacillus sp. | reverse complement strand
CGAGGCGGCGCTGGTGGCCAGCGTGGTGGCGCGCGCGCCCGATGCCCCGGCGTTCTGGGCCGAGTTCATCGCGTTGTCGGCGCTGGCGCAGCCGGCCCTGTTGCTGACCCTGGTGGCGCTGTGCGCGGCGGGACGCTGGCTGCGCAGCCAGCCTTACCGGATGGGCGTGGGATTCGCCCTGGCGCTGGGAACGACGGTACCGGCATTGATCACGCTATGGCTGAATCCGCGGCTGGCCGGACTCGACGCGTATCCGCCTGCCGGGGTTGCGCTATTTGCCTTGCTGCTCGGCGCGGGCCTGCTGGCCTATTTCAACCTGCGCGCCCGCGCCCTCTCGCCTGCCATCACCGAGGCGCGTCTGCAGGCCTTGCAGGCACGCATCCGCCCCCATTTCCTGTTCAACAGCCTGAACGCCGTGTTGTCGCTGGTGCGCAGCGACCCGCGCCGTGCCGAGCATGCGCTGGAAAACATGGCCGACCTGTTCCGCGCGCTGATGGGCAATGCCAGCCAGCTGGCGCCGCTGGAAGACGAAGTTGCGTTGACCCGCGCCTACCTGGAACTGGAGCAGCTGCGCTTGGGCGACCGCCTGCAGGTGGTGTGGCACATCAATAAAATGCCGGCCGACGCGCTGATTCCGCCGCTGGTGATCCAGCCGCTGGTGGAAAACGCGGTGTACCACGGTATCGAGCCGCTACCGGACGGCGGCGAGATCAGCCTCAATGTTTACCGTAGCGCCGACAAGGTCCACATCGTGGTGCGCAATCCGATTGCCACCGATGCCGGCCACCACAAGGGCAACCGCATCGCGCTGGCGAACATCCGCGAACGCCTGTTGCTGCATTTCGACCTCGACGCCCAGCTCAAGTTGGAACCGCTGGGTGCCGTTTATCAGGTGCATATCGTGATTCCCTACACCCGTGAACGCACCCAACCCGCCCCTGCGCGTCCTCATCGTCGATGACGAGGCGCCGGCGCGTCGCCGCCTGCGTGACGTGCTGGCGGATTGCGCCGACCGGCTGCCGGTCGACATCGTCGGCGAGGCGGACAACGGGCTGGATGCGCTGAATCAGGTCCAGCAGCAGTCGGTCGACGCGGTATTGCTCGATATCCGCATGCCGGGCATGGACGGCCTGGAATGCGCCGCCCATCTCAATACGCTGGATAAGCCGCCGGCCATCATCTTCAGCACGGCCTACGAGGCTTACGCCTGCCAGGCGTTCGACCTCAACGCGGTCGACTACCTGCTGAAACCGGTACGCGCCGACCGTCTCATGCGTGCCCTGTCGCGGGCGCACAGCGTGAGCGACAGCGTGCTGGAGCGGCTGCGGGCCGTGCATCCCAAGGCGCGCACGCATCTTTCGGTCAACGAAAAGGGCCGCATCGTGCTGATTCCCGTGCCGGACATTCTCTATCTCAAGGCGGAACTCAAGTACGTCACCGTGCGAACTGCCGCCCGCGAATTTCTCATCGAGGAATCGCTTACCCGTCTGGAAAGCGAATGGGGCGCCACTTTCCTGCGCATCCACCGCAATTGCCTGGTGGCGCGTGCGCGCATCCGCGAAATCGGCAAGCTGGCCGGCGAGGATGACGGTCATTTCCTGCGCCTGGACGGGCTGGACGAGCGCCTGCCGGTCAGCCGGCGTCAGTACTCCGCCCTGCGGGAGACCCTCAAATCCCATTGACCGGGGGTATCCCTTGCGGTGTCGCTGGGGGGATCCCGGCTGACGGGGGGCCGGATCAACTGGGAAGCCTGGATTTTATGGCCGGAGCCTAAAATAAATCCTTTTAATATCATGAGCATAAGTGGCGCCTACAACTAAAGTTGTATAGCCGGATTGCGCTCCGCTACGTAGGATGACCGGGCTTGCTGTTTTTTTGCTGCAAGCAGAAGTTCTCCGCAATGAGGGCGTGTCTCTCATCTCCGCCGGGTTCGCAAGAACCCGGCATTTTTTTGTCCGCGATCGGTATCATGGCGTCTATGAAAAACGACCTTCCGGATCTCACCGAAACCGAACTGGCCAGCGAAAC
>DATCTE010000222.1:0-6655 GCA_036568085.1 Thiobacillus sp. | reverse complement strand
GGGCAAGCCTGGCGAACGCCGCGGCCGTGGCGTAGCGGTGCATGAGTCCTTCAACACCTTCGTCGCCGAGGTGGCCGAGGTGACGGTTGCCAAGGACGGCAGCGTCAAGGTCGACCGCATGGTCTGCGCGGTGGATTGCGGCATCGCCATCAACCCGGACAACGTCCGTGCCCAGGTGGAAGGGGCCGTCGGCTTTGCCCTCTCGGCCGCCCTGCATGGCGAGATCACGCTCAAGGAAGGCCGCGTGGAACAGGGCAACTTCGACGGCTATCCGCCGCTGCGCATCCACGAGATGCCCGTGGTGGAGGTGCATCTCGTGCCCTCGAGCGCTGCGCCCACTGGCATCGGCGAGCCCGGCGTGCCGCCCGCCGCGCCGGCGGTCGCCAACGCCATCGCTGCCGCGACCGGCAAGCATCTCACGCGACTGCCCTTCAATTCCGCCGAACTGGCCGCCTGAGCATGGACAGCCAGGACAGCGAAGTGCTGTCGGCGGTCCGGCGCTGGGCGGATCAAGGCCACCGCTTTGCCCTCGTCACCGTGGCCCGCACCTGGGGCTCGGCGCCGCGCCCTCCCGGGGCCTGGATGGCACTGCGCGACGACGGCCGGGTGGAGGGCTCGGTATCCGGCGGCTGCATCGAGGACGACCTGGTCGCCCGCATGGCCGCCGGCGAGTTCAACGGCACCCAGCCGTTTCTCCAGCGCTACGGGGTGACACCGGACGAGGCGCACCGCTTCGGCCTGCCCTGCGGCGGCGTCCTGGACCTGGTGATCGAACCGGCGCCCGACCTCGCCTTGTTGAACGAACTAGCGCAACGCATTGGCGCCGGACAATTGGCGCTGCGCACGCTTGATCTCGACGCCGGCACGGCGACGATCCGCGACGGCAGCCGCAACGACCAGCTGAGCTGGGACGGGCGTTGTCTGACCACCCTGCACGGCCCGGCCTGGCGTCTGCTGATCATCGGCGCCGGTCAGATTTCCCGCTACCTGGCATCCATGGCGCAGGCGCTGGACTACCAGGTGCTGATCTGCGACCCGCGCGCCGAATACAGCGCCGGCTGGGACGTCCCGGGCACCACCCTGTTGCCGGGCATGCCGGACAACGTCGTGATGGACCAGGCCCTCGATCCCCGCAGCGCCGTGGTGGCGCTGACCCACGACCCCAAGCTGGACGACATGGCCCTGCTCGAAGCGCTGAAGTCGCCAGCCTTCTACGTCGGCGCCCTCGGCTCGCACGCCAACAATGCCCGGCGCCGGGAACGGCTGCTGCAGCACTTCGACCTTTCGGAAGCCGAGGTGGCGCGGCTGCATGGGCCGGTCGGCCTGCCCATCGGCAGCCGCACGCCGCCTGAAATCGCCGTCTCCATCCTCGCCGAGATCACCGCGATCAAGAACGGCGTCCACACCGCCTCGGAAGTGAAGCGGCAACCTGTGGCAGACCGTTCCGGCTGCCGCATCGACTGAGCGGGATGCCGCCAGCAGCCCCCATCGTCGGCATTCTTCTGGCGGCCGGCAGCAGCAGCCGCTTCGGCAGCGACAAGCTGCTGCACCCATTGGCCGACGCCACTCCACTGGGGCTGGCCGCCGCGCGGCGGCTACGCCCGGCCTGCGACCGCGTGCTGGCGGTGGTACGACCAGGCAGCGACCGGCTGGTGACCCTGCTGGCTGCAGAAGGCGTCGAACTCGTGGTCAGCGCAGACGCCCGCCTCGGGATGGGCCACAGCCTGGGAGCAGGCGTCCGCGCCGCAGCAGATGCTGCAGGCTGGATCGTCGCACTGGCGGACATGCCCTACATCGCACCCGCCAGCTACGGCCACGTGGCAACGGCCCTGCGCGCCGGCGGCAGTATCGTGGTCCCGGAATACCGGGGGCGTCGGGGGCACCCGGTAGGCTTTGCCCACCAGTGGGGTGAGCAACTCACGGCCCTGACTGGCGACGAGGGGGCACGGCGGATCATGGCGGCCTTTCCCGAAGCGATCGTACGGTGCGAGACGGACGATCCCGGGATCGTTCTGGATGTGGATCAGATGGCCGATCTGACAGATCAAACCCAGGCCCGATGATGCGTTCGGGCTGGGACCTATGAGACTGGCCACAAGGATCTGGACAGACCCGTTGCAGGGGCATAGGGTTCGGGCAACCCGTTAAAGTAATGAGTGAGGTCAACCAAATTGAGCATGTCATCACTTCTCTGGGGTTTGCTTTTCGGCTCTGTCGGCCTTGGCTTCTTCCTGTACGGCAAGAAGCAGCAAGCCGTCGTCCCGCTGTTCTGCGGGCTGGCCCTCATGGTCTTCCCGTATTTCGTTTCCAATACGATCCTGCTGGTCGCGATCGGGATCGCGCTCATCGCGCTCCCCTATTTCGTCAGGGTCTGAGTACGCGCGCAGGGGGTTCCGCATGTGCCGTTTCCTCTCCTCACCGCATGGCCCAAACGCGAGAGACACCGGCTCATGAAATTCTTTCCCTATCTAGTGGGCATCGGAGCCGGAGTCTTGCTGGGTGCCTGCACATCCACCCATGCCCCCCTCGCGACCGTCCCGGCGGTCGATCTCGATCGCTACTACGGCACGTGGTACGAGATCGCGCGGCTGCCCAACCGCTTCCAGGCGATGTGCCTCTCGGATACCCGGGCAACGTATCGCCCGGATGGAGACACAGTAAGAGTGGTGAACCAGTGCCGTACCGCAACCGGCAAGATCGAGCAGGCCGACGGCATCGCCAAGGTCGTGGCGGGAAGCCATGGCGCCAAGCTCCGGGTAAGCTTCTTTCGTCCCTTCTATGGCGACTACTGGATTCTGGATCTCGATCCGGACTACCGGTGGGTACTGGTGGGCGAACCGGGCCGCCACTATGCATGGGTCCTGGCGAGGGCGCCGAAGCTCGACGACGCGACGCTGGAGGCGTTGCTTTCACGGGCTGCTGTGCTCGGTTTCGACCGGCAGGCGTTCATCCGGACCCCGCAGGTCAGCGCGGCGCGTTGACGCCGGGGCATTCACCATGCCAGCCACCCTAAGTGCCATTCAGGCGGACATCACCACGCTCAAGGTTGACGCCATCGTCAACGCGGCCAATTCGTCGCTGCTCGGCGGTGGCGGCGTCGACGGCGCGATCCATCGTACGGCGGGGCCTGAACTGCTGGCGGAAAGCCGCCTGCTCGGAGGCTGTCCTATCGGCGAAGCGAAGCTTACGCAAGGCTACCGCCTGCCCGCACGATTCGTGATCCATACCGTCGGCCCGGTCTGGAACGGCGGGGTTCACGGTGAACCCGAACTGCTGGCATCGTGCTACCGCCGCACGATCAAGCTTGCCTCGCAGCATGGCATCCGCACGCTGGCGTTCCCCGCCATCAGCACGGGGGTTTACGGCTACCCGTTCGAACCCGCTGCCCGAATCGCCATTGCCACGGTCCGCGCCGCAACCTACGTGTCCCCTGTGGTCCAGGAAGTCATCTTCTGCTGCCATTCCGCCGACGGCCTGGCGGTCTATGAAAGGCTGCTTGACCAGATAGCGACCTAGTTCCTGAATGGCCCGGAAAAATGACGTTATGCTCCGGGTTCATGCAAACGAACCCGCGCGATCTCTCTTCGGGTCGCCGCTGGTGCAGGACTTCATGTCACTGAATCGAGATCGCACCCTTCCATCGTACGGACGGCAACCGCAACCCTGCGCACGGAAATAAATGATGCATTCCCACCCCGCTGCACGCATCCTGCCCCTGCCAGCACTGGTGCTGGCCGCGTCGTGGCTGGCCGGCTGTGCCAACACGCCGCCCACTCTGGTTCCGGTGCATGATGCGCTCCTCGATGATCCTGCCAGGGTCGCCCGACTGAACGAACGCGCGAAAAATCCCTTGCTGCTGCGCGGAGTCGATGGGCAGCCCCTCAAGACCCTGCGAACGCCGGCCTCCTTGCGGGATTACGACTACGTACTGAAAGCCGGCAGACATTCCTTATGGCTAAAGAGCATGCCATATGGCTATCCGCCCGTTCCGCAGCGCCTCCGCTGCTATGTGATCGTAGTGGAACTGGCGGGCGGAATGCGTTATCGTTTGAAAGAGGATCTCAGCCAAAAACGGGCGCTCCTGCTGCGCGCCGATACCGGCGAACAGATCGCCACCGGACCCATGGTCGATGAGCCATGGGTGTTCTCAAGGGAGTGCCGGTGGCCGTCGCCCTGACGCGCACAGCAAAAAAATTCAATGGGTGCATTGCCATCCACGTGATGACGGAACAGGCCATGATCCGACTGCCCCACGCCTCGATTGCCTGGAAAACACCCGCATTCGAGGCGGTTCTAAAACGCGAAATCGAACAGCTGGATGCCTGCAGCCTCCCGCTGCAGCAGGGCCTGTCGTCCAGCAGCTATGTGACGGACCGACCTTTCCAGGCGATGATCATCAGCGTGAGCGAGGAAGCCGGCCTGATCCGGGCAAAAGCGGGGATTTTCTATACGGGGATAATCGCTGGCTGCAGTTGTGCAGACGATCCCACGCCTATCGACGAACAAACCGAATACTGTGTGCTGCAGTTCGACATCGACCGTACCACAGCCGAAACCACGGTCACGCTGCTGACGGAATAGGCAGAGCCGCCGCGCGGGCCATTTATCAGGGCAGAAGCAGGCAGAAGACCGCACCGGTGTCGTTATAGAGCCGCAACTCGCCGGAGCGTCCCCGGTTGTCATGGCTCTGCGCGATCAATCGGGCAAACTGCAAACCCAGACCGGTTCCCGTGGTGGGGTACGCCCCGCCGTCGGCCAGGCCCGCCAGAATGTGCTCGGGATAGCCTGGCGAGTCATCGCGCACGTTCAGGGCCAGATACCCCGCCTCCACGTCCGCCTCGATCCGGATGGTCGAGCGCGCATAGGCAAGTGCATTATGGATGGCGTTGATCAGGGCCATTTCAACCAGGTCGCGATCGAAGAACCAGAGTGCGGGGAGGCCCTCGGCAATAGCCACCTCGATACGAAAACGGCCGCGTGCCAGTGCGTTCGCCCTGGCCTCGATCTGGTGCACCAGATCATGCGGCGAATAGGCATCGAGGGTCGGATGAATCTGCTGGTTTTCCGCCTTGTAGACCAGCAGCGCCTGATGCAGGCGGTCGACCACCCCCTCGCACAACTGCCTTGCCGCGACGACTGCGACATCGTGCCCGGTTTCGCCCTGCAACTGGATGCGTTCGAGCGTCATCGACAGCACACCCAGACTGTTCTTCAGTTCGTGGATCAGCGCGGCATAAAGATCGGTGCCGTCGAATTTCATCTGGCGGCCTTTCTTTGAATGCCGAAGCGGTTCTCCACGTCCCTCAGGTTCAGGCGCAGCCCGGCAATGCGGGGATGCCCGGGCGCCTGGCGCTCCGCTTCCCCGAGCTGCGTCCGGGCGGTCTCGATCATGGTCTCGTCCATGCCGACCTGGTCGATGTATTTGAGGATCACCCACACGGCATTCATGAGGATGCGCGGGTTATAGGGCGCTTCGCGGCAGGCCGTCAGCAATTTTTCCACGGCGGTTCCATAATCGCCACGCTGCGTCAGCACCACCCCCTCATTGTTGAGCGTACGCACGTCGCTGGTGGCCGAGGCCAGCACGCTGGCACCGGCATCCGTCCGTCCGGCTTCGTCGTAGAGCCGCTTCGCCTTGGCCAGCAGCGCCTCGCTGTCATGCGCATTGCGCGCCACCTCGGCGACGACAGCATCGGCTTCGTCGTGGCGTCCACTGGCCATGCAGACGCCAGCCAGATCCAGCATGAGCTGTGCATCCCCGCGCGTTCCGCCGGCGCGCAGGCTTGCTGCCTCGTCCAGCGCCTTGGCGGCTTCCGGGAGATTGCCGGTCCGGGTATGCGCCATGCCCTGCGTGACCGCCATCACAAGCTGTCCTTCTGGGCTCGCCTGCAACGTGCTTTTGTTCTTTTTCAGCGTATCGGAAACCGCCTGGAGATCGCCCTGCTCCAGCTGCACCCGGCACAGATTGCCGAAATCGGTCGGCGTGATGAAAATGGAATGGCGTCCCTTTTCCAGCACGTTGTCGAATGCCGTACGTGCGGCGTCGAGATCGCCGTTTCCGTAGGCAACCTCGCCCAGCTTCTGCTGCCGGCGTACCGTCTTGGCCGAAATGGCCACACCCTTTTCCAGGGCTGCCTGCGCAGCCGCTGCATCCTTCTTCTCCAGGCAGACCTCCGAGAGCAGGTCATAGGCGGCAACCATTTCCGGAGCATGCTCCAGCACGTCGCGCAGTTCGTCCTCAGCCGCCTCGACCTTCTTTTGCAGGTGCAAAGACCGCGCAAGGCCCAGACGTGCCCATGGGATTGCACGCATCGTGACTACCTGCTGGTACAAGGCCTCGGCCTCCTCGAAACGACCGAGCGCAACCAGCAGCTCACCCTTGAAACGCAGGGCATCCACCGCATATTTCGGTTTATTGCAAATGAGCGCATCGCAGGCCGCGATCGAGGCTTCCAGATCCTGCGCCTGAAAATGCCAGTAGACATCCTGGAATGCCCGCTTGCGCAGCAGAATGCCGGTGAGCCGGCTGCGCAAAAGCTCCGCGCTGAAGGGCTTGATCATGTAGTCGTCCGGCGCCAGCTCGGCCGTGGCGACCACTTTTTCATAATAGGATTCCGCCGTGACCATCATGAAGACGGTCTCCAGCGCGATCAGG
>DATCTE010000221.1:0-4362 GCA_036568085.1 Thiobacillus sp. | reverse complement strand
CAGGCCGCTTAGCCGGGCCTGTAATGGAGGGGGCTCTCAGGCAGTCCGACACCCTCTGGCGACAGAGTCTGCGTCGGGATATGCGCCTTTTTACTTAAGGCGGGGCCGGATTAGGCCGATACGTGCTCATCCTTGCGAGTTGCCCCGATAATCCATGCAGACAGCGCCAGCCACCCCCGACGCATCCACGCAGCCTCCACGCCAGAAAATTCGCCTGGGCGACCTGCTCGTCGAGCAAAAGGTCATTTCCAGCGCCGATCTCGACATCGCGCTGGCCGCGCAGAAGAAGAGCGGACGCCGGCTGGGCCGCATCATCGTCGAAAGCGGGCTGGCGGGAGAAAACGACATTGCCCAGGCGCTGGCACGGCAACTGAGCCTTCCTTTCGTCGACCTCAGGAAATTCAACCCGGACGCGTCCATTCTGCAACTGCTGCCAGAAACCCAGGCGCGGCGTTTCCGCGCCATGCCGCTGGCACGGCGGGACGGCAGTATTTTCGTCGGCATGGCCGATCCCACCGATCTGACCGCCTACGACGAGATCGCCCGGCTGATTCCGCAAGGCATCCAGCTCGCCGTGGTCGCGGAAGGCGACCTGCTGGCGGCCATCGACCGGATCTACCGGCGCACCGACGATATCCACGGCCTGACCGAGGAACTCGCGCGCGACATGGGCGAGGCCGAGGCCAGCATCATCGGCCTGGAGGCGCTGGGCGAAGGGCAGGCCGATGCGCCGGTGGTGCGCCTGCTGCAGACGCTGTTCGAGGATGCGCTGCAGGTGAACGCGTCCGACCTGCACATCGAACCGCAGGAGAAACAGCTGGCCATCCGCTTCCGCATCGACGGCGTGCTGCATCCGCAGACCCAGGCCGATCTCAAGATTGCACCGGCGCTGGCCTTGCGCCTCAAGATCGTTTCCGGACTGGATATTTCGGAAAAACGCCTGCCGCAGGACGGCCGCTTTGCGGTCAAGGTTCGCGGCCGCACCGTCGATGTGCGCCTGTCCACCATGCCCACGCAATACGGCGAGTCCGTGGTGATGCGGCTGTTGAGCCAGGGCGACAACCTGCTTGCCGTCGACAGCCTGGGCATGCCGCCTGACATGCAGGAACGCTTCCGTGCCATCCTGCACCGTCCCAACGGCCTGGTGCTGGTGACCGGCCCCACCGGCAGCGGCAAGACCACCACCCTCTATGCTGCGCTCGGCGAACTCAACGACCCGGGCACCAAGATCATCACGGTCGAAGACCCGGTGGAATACCGACTTGCCGGCATCAACCAGGTGCAGGCCAACGAGAAGATCGACCTCAGTTTTGCCCGCGTGCTGCGCGCCATCCTGCGCCAGGATCCGGACGTGATCCTGGTCGGCGAGATGCGCGATGCGGAAACCGCGCAGGTCGCACTCCGGGCAGCGATGACCGGCCACCTGGTGCTGTCCACCCTGCACACCAACGACGCGGCCTCCACGCCGGTGCGCCTGCTCGACATGGGCGTTCCCGCATTCATGGTGGCGACGTCGGTGCAGGGCGTGCTGGCGCAGCGGCTCCTGCGCAAGGTGTGCGGCCATTGCAAGGCGCCGCATACCCCGACGCCGCAGGAACGGGTCTGGCTCGGACGGGCACAGGCCGACGGCCAGGCGGAAGACGGCTATGTCGCAGGAACGGGCTGCGACCGTTGCCACGGCACCGGTTATTCCGGGCGGCGCGCGGTCCATGAGCTGCTCGAAATCAATACCGCGCTGGCGGAAACCCTGGCCCGCAAAAACCCCGCCGAATTCGTCGCCGCCGCGCGTGCCGCCATGGCCGGCCACACCCTGCGCGATCAGGCCATCGCACTGGCGCGGGCCGGCGTGACCTCGCTGGCCGAAGCGATGCGCGCCAGCGCCCAGGACGAGACAAGCTGATGCTCCGCTTTGCCTATACCGGCCGTACCCCGAGCGGCGAAAAGGCCCAGGGCATCCTGGAGGCGGACAATGCAGCAGCGTGTGCGAGCAGCCTGCTGAAAAACGGGATTTCACCCGTCACCATCCAGGAAACCAGCCAGTCCGAGCGGCGCGGCGCGAAGCAGAAAAGCCTGAGTCTCTTCGAGCCCACCGTGCAGGCCATCGACGTGCAGTTGTTTTCGCGCCAGCTCTATACCCTGATGCGTTCCGGCGTGCCCATCCTGCGCTCGCTGTCGGGTCTCCTCGAGTCGACCACCAATGCCGCCTTTGCCCGGGTGATCACGTCCCTGAAGGAATCGCTCGAGGCCGGACGTGACCTGTCGACGGCGATGCGCCAGCATCCCGCGGTCTTTTCCCCCTTTTATGTCGCGATGGTGCGGGTAGGGGAGGCGACCGGGCGTCTGGACGAAATCTTTCTGCGGATGTTCGAGCATCTCGAGTTCGAACGCGAAACCCGCGCCCGTATCCGGGAGGCGCTGCGTTACCCGACCTTCGTGCTCATCGCCATGGTGGTCGCAATCGCCGTCATCAACGTGTTCGTCATCCCGGCGTTCGCCAAGGTCTATGCCGGCCTCGGCGCCGAGTTGCCGCTGATGACGCGGATACTCATCGAGACCTCGCGCCTGACCATTGCCTACGGTTGGCTCATGCTGGCCGGGCTGGTGCTGGCCATTTTCGGATTCCGCGTGTGGCGCGCCACCCCCGCGGGACGTCTGGTATGGGATCGCTTCAAGCTCAGGCTGCCGCTCACCGGCTCGATCATGCTGCGCAGCACGCTGGCCCGTTTCGCGCGCACGCTGGCGCTGTCTCTTAAAAGCGGCATTCCCGCGGCGCAGGCGCTCTCGGTGGTGGCCGAAGTCACCGACAACGCCTGGATCGCCTCGCGCGTCGAGCAGATGCGCAACGGCATCGAGCGCGGCGAATCGGTCCTGCGCACCGCGCAGAACGCGGCCGTATTCAACCCGGTGGTGCTGCAGATGATCGCCGTCGGCGAGGAAACCGGCAGCATCGACGAGCTCATGCAGGAAGTCGCCGGCATGTACGAACGCGAGGTGGACTACGAAATCAAGACCCTGGCCGCCCGCATCGAACCGCTGATCATCGTCGCCCTGGGGGGCGTCGTGCTGGTGCTGGCGCTCGGCGTGTTCCTGCCGATGTGGGATCTGGCCAGCGTGGCGATCAAGTGAGGTTTTGATCGTAATTTCATGTTTTTATTCAAGTCTCGGCGATAGACGCCGAAATAGGTTCTGTGGCTGCCGGGGTTGCCGGCGCCGGCATTCAAACACTTCAAATAAGCAGGAGAACGCAATGAATACCCTGAAGGGCATGAAAACAAGACAGCACGGCTTCACCATGATCGAACTCATCGTCGTCATCGTCATCCTCGGCATTCTCGCCGCGGTGGCGCTGCCGCGCTTCACCAACATCCAGCGCGATGCACGGATTGCCAAGCTGAATGCGGCGCGGGGTGCAGTACAGGCGGCGTCGGGGATGATACATGGCGCAGCGCTGGTGCGGGGTGGCGTGCCGGATACGGTCGCCTGCCCGGTCAACGTAGGTTTTGGGGCTAACCCTGCAAACAATACGACGGCGATTTGTACTGAGAATGGCCGTGTTCAAATCACGAACTTGTATCCCGCGGCAACTGTCCTCGGTATGGTTAACGCGGCAGGCCTGACTACGACGTTTTTCCCGACGGGGACTAGCGTCGCAGCGGCCAACGCGGCCTTGCTGCCCGAAGGCTACAGTGTTGGCGTGGCAGCCGGGGTTCTGACGGTGAGCGTGACCGGCGGTACTGCGCCGGCGACATGCTCCTTCACCTATACGCCACCTGCCGCGGTGGGGGCGACAGCCACAATCAGCGCAGTGAACACCTTTGGCTGCTGATTCATCCAAGTCGATCATGTTTTATTTGAACCGCGGCTCAAGCCGCGGTTTTTCCATGGTGGAACTGATCCTGGTGATCGTCGTCGCCGGCATCCTCGCGGCGGTGGCTGTGCCGCGCATGCTGGGCCGCACCGGTTTCGATACCCGGGGATTCGCCGACCAGCTTGCCGCCACAGTGCGCTTTGCGCAGAAGCTCGCCGTCGCCCAGCGCACCCATGTCTATGTCCGCCTGACTGCCAGCGATGCCACGCTGTGCTACGACGCGGCCTGCGCCGGCCTAGCGCCGGGGCCGGGCGGCGAAAAGCCCTACACCATCACTGCGCCGTCCGGAGTGGCGATCGCCAGCCCGCTTCCGGTGCTGGCGTTTGACCGGGGTGGGCGCCCCCAAACCGCTGCGCTGCTGGATATCCAGAACCAGCTCGTTATCCTGGTCAACGGCAGCGGCACGCACCAGGTGCTGGTCGAACGGGAAACCGGCTATGTCCACTGACCAGCGCGGCCTCAGCCTGATCGAGCTGCTGGTGTTCATCGTCGTG
>DATCTE010000220.1:0-14551 GCA_036568085.1 Thiobacillus sp. | reverse complement strand
GAAATCGAAGCAGAAGCGGACGATCACGCCGCGCGAGATCGAGGACATCATCGCCAAGATCGCGCGCATTCCGCCCAAGACCGTGTCGTCCGACGACAAGAATTCGCTGAAGACGCTGGATCGCGATCTGAAGGCCGTGGTGTACGGCCAGAATGCGGCGATCGACGCGCTGGCGACGGCCATCAAGATGTCGCGCAGCGGCCTCGGTAACCCGCAGAAGCCGATCGGCAACTTCCTGTTTTCCGGGCCTACGGGGGTCGGCAAGACCGAAGTCGCGCGCCAGCTGGCCTACGTGCTGGGTGTCGAACTGATCCGTTTCGACATGTCCGAATACATGGAGCGCCATGCCGTCTCGCGGCTGATCGGCGCGCCGCCGGGCTACGTGGGCTTCGACCAGGGTGGACTGTTGACCGAAGCGGTCAACAAGCATCCCTATGCCGTTGTTTTGCTGGATGAAGTCGAAAAAGCCCACCCGGATATTTTCAACGTGCTGCTGCAGGTGATGGACCATGGCACGTTGACCGACACCAACGGGCGCAAGGCCGATTTCCGCAACGTGGTGTTGATCATGACCACCAATGCCGGCGCGGAAATGCTCAACAAGGCGACCATCGGCTTCGCCGGTTCACGCGAAAGCGGTGACGAAATGGGCGAGATCAAGCGCATGTTCACGCCCGAATTCCGCAACCGGCTGGATGCGATCATCCCCTTTGCGCCTCTTACCGAGCCGGTCATCCTGCAGGTGGTCGACAAGTTCCTGATGCAGCTGGAAGAGCAGCTGCACGAGAAGAAGGTCGAGGCGGTGTTCACCGATGCCCTTAAGGCGTATCTCGCCAAGCACGGCTTCGATCCGCTGATGGGTGCCCGCCCGATGGCGCGCCTGATCCAGGACACCATCCGCAAGGCGCTGGCCGACGAGCTGCTGTTCGGCAGGCTGGCGCATGGTGGGCGGGTGACCATCGATATCGACGCCAGCGAGCATGTCAGTCTGGAGTTCGAAGAGGCGGTACCGGTGTAAGTTCGCAAAAGCGAAATTTACCCATAAAGATTCTGCATGGGTGGTCGTTAGCCGTTCTAGATACAGGTGCGTTTTCGGTTTTGGTCGTATTTCCGCTTCATTCCGGTGAAGTCGCGAAATCCGCAGCAAACCCGGCGCCTGTGCATCGTGTTGATCTAGAAAGGACCCCCATGAAGCTGTTGCATCTCGCACCGTATATCGCTGCCCTTGCGCTAATTGGTTTGCTCCCCGTCGGTGCCCATGCCGCCGATGCAGGCACGGGCAATCCCGCAGTGTCCGGCGAGGACCTGACGGCGGCAAGCGAGCGCATCCGTCAGACCGGGGCGCAGATGCGTGAGGATCTGAAGAAGGCGCGGGCCCGCCTTGAAGCGCAGAAGGCGCAGCAGGAAGCCGAGCGCAAACGGCAGGAGGAACTGGCGCGCCAGCAGGCCCTCAAGGAAAAACAGCAACGTGAAGCCCAGCAGGCTGCACAGGAACGCGCTCGCAGGGAGGCTGCCGCACGGGCGGAACAGGCCGAGCGCCAACGCCAGGAAGCGCTACGCGCGAAGCAGCAGGAGGCTGCCAATCAGGCAGCGGCCAAGGCCCGTGCAGCCGAAGCGCTCAAGGAGGCGCGTGCGTCGGTCGGCGTGCGGGCGTTCGGGGATGATCGGCAGGCGGCCAAGGCCAGAGCGGCCGAAGCGCTCAAGAAGGCGCGTGAATCGACTGGCGTGAAGGCATTTGGGGATTAGTCGGACCCGAACAGGCATTCATCAAGGCATAGCGTGCCAAGCATGGGTTCTGACCGCCTCCGTAGGCGAAGGAAGTACGATCCCATACCCTCGACACGGAGTGCGTGTGTCGACCACGGACTGTAGCTGCCCGACCGGATGGATGCGTAAGGAAGAAACAAAAAGCGGCGCCTAGGGCGCCGCGAAAAACCCGGTGTGGCAGGAGGAGGAGCGCCTGGGGATGAACCCCTACCGGGAAATCTACAAGGGAAATCTACACCGTCTGAATATAGGCCAATAAACGACTGGTGCCATCGGCATATTCGTTCAGTCTGACGTAGTACTTTGAATTACGGCGCGAATGTTTCTTTACTTTAGCGCTATCCAGGCGTGCGCTTCCAAAACTTGCTCAATATGGCCGAATCCCGCACCATACCGGGCATTCGATGAATACCGGAGTGTTGATGAAAAGCCAACGCGCATCGCTCGCCGCCGTCCTGGCCGTCTGCATGGGGCTGTCAGCCTGTGAGCAGCAGGCAAACCTCCCCCGGGACGCCGTCGCCGCCAAAGTTGGGGGCGACACCGTGAGCGAATTCGAACTGGACCGCGCCGTCGCGCGCCTGGGACCCATGAGTGCGGCTGAAACGGCCCAGACCCGCGGCAAGGTGCTGGAAGCCCTGATCGACCAGCATCTGGTCAGCAATGCCGCCAGAGGCGCGAAGCTGGATAAAGTCCCGGAGGTCGCGCTGGCGATGCAGCAGGCGCAACGCCAGGTCCTCGTGGAAGCCTACATGGAGCGCCTGTTCAAGGATCTGCCCCAGCCCTCGGCGGGCGAAATCCAGGACTACTACAACCGCCACCCCGAATTGTTTGCGCAGCGCAAGGTGTACCGCGTCCAGGAACTCGGCCTGCAACTGGCCCCGGAACGCGTTGCCGAGGTGGAGGCGCAACTGAAGCAGAGCCACAGCCTGTCCGAGTTCATCGACTGGCTGGGCGCGCAGGGTATCGCCGTCCAGTCGGGTGAAGCGGTGAGGCCGGCGGAAAAAATCCCGGCCACCATGCTGGCCCAGCTCGTCAATCTGAAGGCAGGCCAGGTGGTCGTGGTGCCGATGGGCGAGAATCGTATCAGCGTGCTGCAATTGCTGGGCAGCCAGGCGCAGCCCGTGTCGCCGGAACTGGCCAAAGATGCAATTGCAGGCGTGATTTTGAGCGGGAAGCGCAAGACCCTGCTGGAAGCCGAAGTCCGCAAGCTGCGTACCCGTGGCAAGGTCGAATATGCCAGTGGCTTTGAACCTGCCGCTACGGGTTCGTCTGCGCAACCCGGCAAGCCTTAGTCTGGCAGGATCGTTGCGACCCGTCGCGGCATGTACCCGCCTGGAGTCTGGAACGGAAATTGCCTCGTTCGAATGAAATTTCAATTTTAAGAGCACACGACATGACCCTCATTCATCCCGTGATTCTTTCCGGAGGCTCGGGCACCCGCCTGTGGCCGCTGTCCCGTGCAGCCCTGCCCAAGCAGCTGCTGCCGCTTGCCAGCGACCGCAGCCTGCTGCAGGACACTGTCAGCCGATTGGCAGGCATGCCGGAAATGGCGGCACCCCTGATGGTATGCAACGTCGAACACCGCTTCATGATTGCCGAGCAGATGCGCCAGATCGATAGCGCACCGCGCGCCATCGTTCTGGAACCGGTAGGGCGCAACACCGCTCCGGCGATTGCCGTCGCTGCCTTGATGCTGTCGCGAGACGATCCCGACGCGCTGATGCTGGTACTGCCTGCCGACCACCTGATCGGCAACGTCGCGGCCTTCCACGCGGCCATCCGCACGGCGGCGCAGGCCGCGCAGAATGGCCACCTCGCCACCTTCGGCATCGTCGCGGCCACGCCGGAAACCGGCTATGGCTACATCCGCAGGGGGGCGCCGCTGGCGGATACGGCGGGTGCGAACGAGGTGGCCGCTTTCGTCGAGAAGCCCGATCTCGCTACTGCACAGCAGTATGTCGAATCCGGCGAGTATTTCTGGAACAGCGGCATGTTCCTGTTCCGCGCGTCGGATTTTCTCCAGGAACTGCAGGCCCTGCGCCCCGACATTCTGGAGGCCAGCCGTGCCGCGCTCGATGCGGCCACGCTCGATCTCGATTTCGTGCGGCTCGACCCGGCTGCATTCGAGGCCTGTCCGTCGGAATCGGTCGACTATGCCGTCATGGAGCACACGCGCCGCGCGGCCGTGGTGCCTGCGGACATGGCGTGGAACGACATCGGCGCCTGGTCGGCGCTGTGGGAGGTGGCTGAGAAGGACGAACGGGGCAACGCCATCCGCGGCGACGTCATGCTGGAAAACGCCCGCAACAACTTCGTCCGCGCCGAAACCCGCATGGTCGCGATGCTGGGCGTATCGGATCTGGTGGTGGTGGAAACCGCCGACGTGGTACTGGTGGCCAGCAAGGATCAGGTGCAGGACGTCAAGAAGCTGGTCGACCGCCTGAAAGCCGAAAAGCGCTGCGAACATCTGGTCCACAAGCAGGTCTACCGCCCTTGGGGCTGGTACGAGGGTATCGACGAGGGCGAGCGCTTCCAGGTCAAGCGCATCATGGTCAAGCCGGGCGAGAAGCTCAGCCTGCAGATGCATCACCACCGCGCCGAGCACTGGATCGTGGTGTCGGGGACGGCGAGCGTCACCTGCGGCGAGGAGGTCATGCTGCTGACCGAGAACCAGTCCACCTATATTCCCCTCGGCACCACCCATCGCCTGGAAAATCCCGGCAAGATCGATCTGCACATGATCGAGGTGCAGTCGGGCACGTACCTCGGCGAGGACGACATCGTCCGCTTCGAGGATATCTACCAGCGCAGCTGAGCGCAGTGCCTCGAATTCCTTTTCTGCAGAACCGGTATTTACCGGGCATTCCCTCCCGGGTAACATTTGCGGCCTTATAACTGCGGAGACCCCACGTGGGCACTTGTTCGAGTGACAGTAGACGGCCGGCCCAGGTAGCCGGCAAAACCTCGGCAAGATAACGCGCGGGATCCTCTGCTGCGATCTCGCCGGGTGCGAGAAGCGGCATTTTCGTCTGCGACCGTCCGGTCGCGGCTCCAGCTTCCGTTGACACTGATAGGCCTGTGACCCGGCAAGGGTCACCGTGCCGCGAACGCCCCATGTCGCTCCACATCGGGAACCAGACCCCGATTGCGCCGTCCATTGACGCGCTGCCGGTCTGCTTGCGCCTGCTTTGGGATACCGCCTCGTGAGACAAGAAAGGACCGTGTGTATGCCGTCATGTGTGCTGACGGCACTGCGAAACGGTCTTGCCGTCGACATGCCATGGGAACAGGCCTAGCAAGGAAAACAAGAATGAATTTCAACCTGTTGAAACAGTTTTTTGCGGGATTCCTGCGTACCCGCCATCTTGCCCGCCATTTCCGCCGCTTGGCGCTGCTCGATACGCTGACGCAGACGGGCGTCAGCCGCGAGGTGCCGGCCGAGCTTGCGAAGACGCTGGTTGCTGCCGCCAGGAACGACCCGGAAACGCTGCTCAGGCAACTCGACAGTCACAGCGATGGCCTGACCGAATCCCAGGCGGAGAACGTTCGCGCGCGTGTGGGGTTGAACGAGATCGAGCACGAGAAGCCGCTGTCGTGGTGGAGGCATCTGTGGCAGTGCTACAAGAATCCGTTCAACCTGCTGCTGACGCTGCTGGCCGTCATTTCCTATCTGACCGAGGACATGAAGGCCACCGTCGTGATTTCTACGATGGTGTTGCTGTCGACCCTGCTGCGCTTCTGGCAGGAGGCCAAGTCCAACAAGGCAGCCGATGCGCTCAAGGCAATGGTCAGCAATACGGCCACCGTGATCCGGCGCGATGTGTCCGAGGATGCCGCGCCGGTGTTCGAGCAGTACGTTGGCACACAGGCGGCGCGGCGGGTTGAGCTGCCCATCGGGCAACTGGTGCCGGGCGACGTGATCGTGCTGTCGGCAGGCGACATGATCCCGGCTGATTGCCGCGTGCTCACGGCCAAGGACCTGTTCGTGTCGCAGGCCGCCATGACCGGGGAATCGATGCCGGTCGAGAAGTTCGTCGGGCAGCGCGATGCCGGCGCGATCAACCCGCTGGAGCTGGACAACATCCTGTTCATGGGCACCAACGTGGTGTCCGGGGCGGCCAC
Source organism: Thiobacillus sp. (assembly GCA_036568085.1). Taxonomy (GTDB): domain Bacteria; phylum Pseudomonadota; class Gammaproteobacteria; order Burkholderiales; family Thiobacillaceae; genus Thiobacillus. The sequence goes on along the minus strand of DATCTE010000220.1, from coordinate 8,662 downwards.
GACCGTGGTACTCAGCACGGGCAACAACACGTATTTCGGTGCGCTGGCCAGCCGCGTCACGGCCACCGACCGCGCCCCGACCTCGTTCCAAGCCGGCGTGAACAAGGTGAGCTGGCTGCTGATCCGCTTCATGTTCGTGATGGCGCCCCTGGTGCTTTTGATCAATGGCTTCACCAAGCACGACTGGATGGAGGCATTCCTGTTCGCGCTGTCCATCGCGGTGGGTCTGACGCCGGAGATGCTGCCGATGATCGTCACCTCCACGCTGGCCAAGGGAGCGGTATTGCTGTCACGCAAGAAAGTCATCGTCAAACGGCTCGATGCCATCCAGAATTTCGGCGCAATGGACGTGCTTTGCACCGACAAGACCGGCACCCTGACCCAGGACAGGATTTTTCTCGCACGCCATACGGACATATGGGGCGAGGAATCGGATGACGTCCTGCAGTTCGCCTACCTCAACAGCTATTACCAGACCGGCCTGAAGAACCTGCTTGACGTGGCGGTGCTGGAGCATGTCGACGTGCATCGCGAGCTCAATGTCGGCAGCAACTACCGGAAGGTTGACGAGATTCCCTTCGATTTCACCCGCCGCCGCATGTCGGTGGTGGTGAGCGAGCGTGAGGACCATCACGAACTCATCTGCAAGGGCGCAGTCGAGGAAATTCTTGCCGTGTGCGCCACCGTCCGTCATGGCGACGGGGTCGAGCCCCTGACGCCGGATATGCTGGCGCGCATCCGCGACGTGACCCGCACCCTGAACGAAGAGGGGCTGCGCGTGGTGGCCGTGGCCGTGAAGGAGGTGCCGCCGGCAAAGGAAACCTATGGCGTGGCCGACGAAACGGCGCTGATCCTGATCGGCTACGTCGCCTTCCTCGATCCGCCCAAGGAGAGTACGGCCCCTGCGCTCCAGGCGCTGGCCGGGCACGGCGTGGCGGTCAAGGTGCTGACCGGCGACAACGAGCGGGTCACGGCGAAGATCTGCCGCGAGGTGGGGCTCGAGCAGCGCGGCGTGCTGCTTGGCTCTGACATCGAGCGCATGGACGATGCGGAACTGGGCGCGGCCATCGAAGAAGCCAACGTGTTCGCCAGGCTCACGCCGGCCCACAAGGAGCGCATCGTGAGGCTCCTGAAAGCGAACGGCCACGTGGTCGGCTTCATGGGCGACGGCATCAACGATGCGCCGGCCCTGCGAACGGCCGATATCGGCATCTCGGTCGATACGGCGGTGGATATCGCCAAGGAGGCGGCCGACATCATCCTCCTGGAAAAGAGCCTGATGGTGCTGGAAGAGGGCGTGCTGGAAGGCCGCCGGACCTTTTCCAACATGCTCAAGTACATCAACATGACGGCCAGCTCGAACTTCGGCAACGTCCTGTCTGTGCTGGCGGCCAGCGCTTTCCTTCCTTTCCTGCCGATGCTGCCGATGCAGTTGCTGATGCAGAACCTGCTTTACGACATCTCGCAGATCGCGATCCCGTTCGACAACGTGGACGAGGAACTCCTGACGCAGCCGCAACGCTGGCAGCCGGGCGACATCGGCCGCTTCATGCTGTTCTTCGGCCCGATCAGTTCGATCTTCGACATCACGACCTTCCTCCTGATGTGGTTCGTGTTCGGGGCCAACACCTCGGGGCAACAGACCCTGTTCCAGTCCGGCTGGTTCATCGTCGGACTACTGACGCAGACCTTGATCGTGCACATGATCCGCACCCCGAAGATTCCGTTCCTCCAGAGCCGGGCGGCGCCACCGTTATTGGTGATGACCGGCCTCATCATGGCCGTCGGCCTCTTCATCCCGCTGGGGCCGCTGGCGCACTATTTCAAGATGCAGGCCCCGCCGCCGCTCTATTTCGCCTTTCTGCCCTTGATCCTGCTCGGCTACATGGGCCTGACGCAGGCCATGAAAGGCTTCTACACCCGGCGCTATGGCTGGCAATGAGGAGGGATGTGCGTAGGACAAACACCTACAACGAGGGTTGTTCGAGGCCGACCAACAATACAGCCACCGTCTACATTAACTTTCCGGGATGCCGTCCGAAAACGAATTCACCACGCTGACTTAAGTGTGAATTCGCAAAAAAATTCGACGGAGACGGACAATGAAACTGGACGAAATGCTGGACGAAATGCGCGACGTCAATCTGAACTACCTGATGCTGGCGCAGAACATGATCCAACACGACAAGGCCACCGCCGTCTTTCGTCTGGGCATCAGCCAGGACGTCGCCGACCTGATCGAAGCGCTGACCCCCGCACAAATTCTCAAGCTTGCCGCTTCCGGCATGATGGTGTCGCGCTTCCGCTTCGACGACGGCGTGGTGCTGAACATGCTGACCAGCTACACCAAGGATCGCGCCATCGCACAGTCGCACGCCGCCATCCTGATGGCAGGCCAGGCCGTGGAAGCCTTTGCCTGATTCTGCTGCGCAGCACCGCACAATAAAAGGGGGAGTGGCTTCATGAGCAAGAAAAGTCTGTTGACCGAGATGCGTGACACCCAGCTGGCGATCGAGCTGATCGAGCTCGGCGCCCGCCCGCAGGTGCTGGAATCCGAAACCACGCTGTCGCGCGAACGCCTGCTCAAGCTGTACAAGGAAGTCAAAGGCGTGTCGCCGCCCAAGGGCATGCTGCCGTTCTCGACCGACTGGTTCCTGACCTGGCTGCCCAATGTGCATTCCTCACTGTTCGTCAACATTCACCGCTACATCACGAAGAACAGTGATTGCAGCGGCATCGAGGCCGTGCTCAAGAGTTATCGCCTGTATCAGGAATATCTGCATACCAACCAGATCGAAGAAGTCCTGAGCTTTACCCGTGCGTGGACGCTGAACCGCTTCTTCGAAAGCCGCATGCTCGAGACAGCCGTGTGCAGCGGCTGCGGCGGCCACTTCGTGGTGCACCCGGACGACCTGCACAATCAGTATGTGTGCGGCCTGTGCAACATGCCGGCGCGTGCGGGCAAGACCCGCAAGGCCAAGGCTGCCGCCCAGATCGAACTGACCGCCGCGGCCTGACCGTTTTTCCCGGGAGTCCGGTGATGGCGCGCCTGCCGGTCAGCCTCCAGTCGCTCGTCATCCAGTGCGCCGCCTTGCTGGGGGTGGCACTCCTGAACCCCCTGCTTCAAATCCCTTTCCCGTATCAGCCCGCGCTCTGGCAGCTTGTTTTCGCACAAGCAGCGCTGGCCGCGGGCTTGAGCCGTGCGTGGCGGCAGCCCGCCTGGTGGCCGCCGCTGCATCTCGGTTTCCTGCCTGCCGCGTTGCTGGCCTGGCAGGCCGGTCTGCCGGCCTGGGTCTATCTTGTTGCATTCGTGTTACTTGTCCTGTTCTACTGGAGCACGTTCCGCACCCGGGTTCCTTTGTACCTGTCTGGCCGCAAAGCCTGGCGGAATCTGGCATCCCTGCTGCCGCAGTCGCAGCCTTTCCGTTTCATCGACCTCGGCAGCGGTCTGGGCGGCGTGCCGTTCTATCTGGAATCCCGGTTTCCACACAGCCGTTTTTACGGCACTGAAATTGCCCCGGCTCCCTGGCTCATCAGCCGAATGCGTGCCTGGTTCAGGGGCAGTCGGGTCGATTTCATGCGAGACGATTACGCGACCCTCGATCTGGTCCGATTCGATGTCGTGTTTGCTTTCCTTTCTCCTGCAGCCATGCCTGGCCTGTGGCAACAGGCTCAAGCCCAGATGCGCCACGGCACGCTGTTCATCAGCCTGGCGTTCCCGATCAGTGAGCGGCAGCCGGATCACGTTCTGGAGCAGGATGCCGGCACACGTCATACGCTGTATGCCTGGCGGATGTGAGGTGCGGCAAGGCGTAAATACTCGCGCTGCGCCATCAAGTTTTTTTCGGTTTGGTCGAATCTTCACCTTGAGAGCGCCGGCTTTGAATGCTGCAGACCGGACAGGGTGGGACTGCTCCCACCCGGTGTATCAATCAAAAGGAACAGACGGTCGTGCTAGTCATCGTTGGATATATTGTCGTATTGGCCAGCGTCTTCGGTGGCTTTGCACTGGCGGGCGGGCACCTGGCTGCGCTGCTGCAGCCGCTGGAACTGCTGATGATCGGTGGGGGCGCGGCAGGCGCATTTTTTGTCGGCAACAACAGCAAGGCCGTGAAGGCCACCCTGAAGGCGCTGCCCACCGTCTTCAAGGGATCGAAATACACGCGTGCGCTGTACATGGACATCATGGCGCTGCTGTATGAACTGCTGACCAAGATCCGCAAGGAAGGCCTGATGTCGGTGGAAGCCGACGTCGACTCGCCCGAGAACAGCCCCTTGTTCACGAAATATCCGACGATCATGGCCGATCACCACATCATCGAATTTCTCACCGACTATCTGCGCCTGATGGTGAGCGGCAGCATGAACGCCTTCGAGATCGAAAACCTGATGGACAACGAAATCGAAACCCATCATCACGAAGGCGAGGTGCCGGTACACGTCATCGCCAAGCTGGGTGACGGCATGCCCGCATTCGGCATCGTGGCGGCGGTGATGGGGGTGGTGCACACGATGGAATCGGTCGGTCTGCCGCCCGCGGAACTGGGAATCCTGATCGCGCATGCGCTGGTCGGGACCTTCCTCGGGATTTTGCTGGCCTATGGCTTTGTCGGTCCGCTTTCCACCCTGCTCGAACAGAAACTGCATGAATCGACCAAGATGTTCCAGTGCATCAAGGTGACCCTGCTGGCCAGCATCAACGGCTATGCACCGGCGATCGCGGTCGAGTTCGGGCGCAAGGTGCTGTTCTCGACGGAGCGCCCTTCCTTCAGCGAACTGGAAGAGCACGTCAAGAGCGCGAAATCGCGCTGATTGCCCGCTAAAGGTCCGGACCTCACATGGGGCATAAATGAGCGAGCAAAAAGCACCCATCATCATCAAGCGCGTCAGGAAGGTGACAGGCGGTCACCATGGCGGCGCCTGGAAGATTGCCTATGCCGATTTCGTGACGGCCATGATGGCCTTCTTCCTGCTGATGTGGCTGCTGGGATCGACTACCAAGGGTGATCTGAACGGGATCGCGGAGTATTTCAAGACGCCGCTCAAGGTGGCCATGCAGGGCGGCTCAGGCAGCGGCGACAGCTCCAGCGTGATCAAGGGGGGCGGTACCGACATCTCGCGCAAGAACGGGCAGGTCAAGAAAGGCGAGACCCAGGCCGAGAAGAAATCCTACAATCTGAAAGCCGCCCAGGCCGAGCTCGAACGCATCGAAACGGCCAACCTCAAGCAGTTGAAGAAACGCCTGGAAGTGGCGATCGACGCCAACCCCACCCTCAAACAGTTCAAGCGGCAACTGCTGATCGACATCACCAGCGAAGGTCTGCGCATCCAGATTGTCGACGAACAGAACCGGCCCATGTTCAACCTGGCGAGCGCCGAACTGCAGCCCTACACCAAGATCATCCTGCACGAAATCGGCAAGATGCTGAATGACGTGCAGAACCGGATCAGCCTGTCCGGCCATACCGATGCCACGCCATACGCCAATGGCGAGCGCGGATACAGCAACTGGGAATTGTCGGCCGATCGCGCCAATGCCTCGCGTCGCGAACTGATTGCCGGCGGTATGGATGAATCGAAGATGCTGCGCGTGGTCGGCCTGGCGTCGTCCGTTCCGTTCGGCAATGCCGCACCCCATGATCCGGTCAATCGCCGCATCAGCATCATCGTGATGAACAAGCGTACCGAGGAAGCGGTCACCAAGGAGGCCAGCGGCGTGAGCGTGGCCGACGCCGGGGATGCGCATGACGAAACGGCCAGGGCCAACGCCTCGAAGTAAATCCGCCTCTGCGCCGCTTGAGGCGAAATAGCAGGTCAAATCCACCCTTATTCCCCTGATTGCCCGCGCCGGGCATGACCAATAATTCAGCCTGAAGAAAGCCCGTCTCGCACACGTGCACGAGGCGGCCCCCTCTAACCAGGTGAAATCAGGGATGGCTGAAGAAAGCGATCAGGAACGGACAGAAGCCCCGTCGCCACAGCGACTGGAGAAGGCGCGCGAAGAAGGCCAGGTGCCGCAATCGCGCGAACTGGCCACGTTCGTCGTGCTGATGACCAGTGGCGCGGCCTTGTGGATGATGGCCAGCGGCCTCGGCCAGAGCATGTCGAAAATCATGCGCGGCGGACTGCAGTTCGATCCGGCCATCGCACGCGACAGCGCCTACGTCATGACGCAGCTGTCGGACCAGTTCCTGGCGGCCGCGCTGGCGCTGGCACCTTTCCTGGCCCTGGTGGTGATCGCGGTCCTGGCTTCGCCGCTGCTGCTGCGCGGCTGGCTGTTCAGCACCAAGGCCTTCATGCCGGACTTCAAGCGCCTGAACCCGCTGTCGGGCATCAAGCGCATGTTTTCCACGCAGGGCCTGGTCGAGCTGGTCAAGTCGCTGGCCAAGGTCGGCTTGCTTGGCGTGGTTGCGGCCTGGCTGATCTGGTCCAACCTCGATGCGATTTTCTCGCTCAGCCTGGAAGAGCCGTCCGGCGCCATCCAGCACATGGGCAATCTGATTGGCAAGGTGTTCCTGCTGGCTTCGGGCGCGATGATTTTCATCGTCGTGCTGGATCTGCCCTATCAGCTCTGGAGCTACTTCAACAAGCTCAAGATGAGCAAGGAAGAGTTGCGCCAGGAAGCCAAGGAATCGGAAGGCGATCCCCACATCAAGGCACGCATCCGTGCCCAGCAGCGCGAAGCAGCCCGCCGTCGCATGATGTCCGAGGTCCCCACCGCCGATGTCGTGGTGACCAACCCGACCCATTACGCGGTCGCCCTCAAATACAGCGAAGGCAAGATGCGCGCCCCGCGCGTGGTGGCCAAGGGTGCGGATGCCGTCGCCGCCCGTATCCGCGAACTGGCCGCCGAAAACAAGGTGCCGCTGCTGGAAGCGCCGCCGCTGGCGCGTGCGCTGTTCCGCCATACCGAACTTGGCGACGAAATCCCGGCCACCCTCTATGCAGCGGTGGCCGAAGTGCTGGCCTATGTCTTCCAGCTGCGCCATTTCCAGCAGCTGGGTGGGGCCTACCCCGAGGCACCGACCGCCTTGCCGGTCCCGCCTGAACTCGACCCGATGGTCTCAGCATGAACGGTACCCTGAGTCTTTCCAATCTGTTCAGCAGCACCAATGCCCGTGCGCTGGCGGCACCGCTGTTCATCGTCCTCATCCTGGCGATGCTGGTGCTGCCGCTGCCGCCGTTTGCACTGGACATGCTGTTCACCTTCAACATCGCGCTGTCCATCATGGTGCTGCTGGTCGGCCTGTCGACGAAGAAGGCGCTCGATTTTGCCGCCTTCCCCACGGTGCTGCTGCTCTCGACGCTGCTGCGCTTGTCGCTCAACGTCGCCTCCACCCGAGTCGTGCTGCTGCATGGACATACCGGTCCCGACGCAGCCGGCAAGGTGATCGAGGCCTTCGGCCATTTCCTGGTCGGCGGCAATTATGCGGTCGGCATCATCGTGTTCGTCATCCTGGTGGTGATCAACTTTATCGTCATCACCAAGGGCGCGGGGCGGATCGCCGAGGTCAGCGCGCGCTTCACCCTGGACGCGATGCCGGGCAAGCAGATGGCGATCGACGCCGACCTCAACGCCGGCCTGATCGACGAGAACGAAGCGCGTCGGCGCCGCGCCGAAATCGCCCAGGAAGCCGATTTCTACGGCTCCATGGATGGTGCCTCGAAATTCGTACGCGGCGACGCCATCGCTGGCATTCTGATCCTGCTGATCAACATCATCGGTGGCCTGGTCATCGGCCTGATGCAGCACGATATGTCGCTGGCGGACGCCGCGCAGAACTATACGCTGCTGGCGATCGGCGACGGCCTGGTGGCGCAGATCCCGGCGCTGGTCATCTCGATCGCCGCCGGCATCATCGTCAGCCGCGTCAGCACCGAAGAGGACATCGCCGGGCAGATGCTGTCCAACGTGTTCAACAAGACGCAGGCGCTTTACATCACCGCTGCGATTCTCGGCATGATGGGCATGATTCCGGGCATGCCGAACCTCGCCTTCCTGCTTCTGGCAGCTGGCATGGTCTGGCTGGCCTACAAGGGAAGCCGGAAGCAGGAAGAGGCTCCCTCAGAAGTGGAGACGGCACCCGTTGCCGCAGTCGAATCCCAGGAGGCCAGCTGGGAAGACGTCGCGCCCATCGATACCCTGGGACTGGAAGTCGGCTATCGCCTGATTCCGCTGGTGGACAGCGCCGCCGACGGCGAACTGGTGCGCCGCATCAAGGGCATCCGCAAGAAATTCGCGCGTGAAATCGGCTTCCTGCCGCCCGCCGTGCATATCCGCGACAATCTCGAGATCAATCCGAACAGCTACCGCATCACGCTCAAGGGCGTGGAAATCGGCAGCGGCGATGTGCGCACCGGCATGTTCCTCGCCATCGACCCGGGCAGCATCACCGCCACGCTCCCGGGCGTCGCGACGCGCGACCCCGCCTTCGGCCTGCCGGCGGTGTGGATCGAATCCTCCATGCGAGAGCAGGCGCAGGCCATGGGCTACACCGTGGTCGACCCCGGCACCGTGGTCGCCACCCACCTGAATCATCTGGTCACGCAGCATGCTGCGGAACTGCTGGGCCGCCAGGAAGCGCAGGCGCTGCTCGACCACCTGGGCAAGAGCGCGCCCAAGCTGGTGGAAGACCTGGTGCCGAAGATGCTGCCGTTGTCG
>DATCTE010000219.1:0-2193 GCA_036568085.1 Thiobacillus sp. | reverse complement strand
CGAGATCTCGGAGATCTCGTTGGTGCGGTTTTCGCCGGTGCCCGGCACCTGCATCAGCTGCAGGTAATCGACCACGATCAGGCCGAGGTCGTGTTCGCGCTTGATGCGGCGCGCCTTCGAACGCAGCACGTCGGGCGACAGTGCCGGGGTGTCGTCGATGAAGATCTTCACCTCGGAGAGCATCTTGATCGCCATGTTCACCCGCGACCAGTCTTCGTCCTCGAGCTGGCCGGTGCGCAGGCGGGTGGCGTTGATGCGTCCGATCGAGGAGATCAGTCGGAACGCCAGCTGCGACGACGACATTTCCATCGAATAGACCGCCACGGCCTTCTTGGTCTTGAGCGCGGCGAATTCGGCGATGTTGAGGGCCAGAGTTGTGTTGTGGACGCAGACATCGTTGGCGATGAAATTGTGGGTGCCGGGAACCGTCAGGTCATAAACCTGCTGCATGCCGGCGCAGCGGATCGATTCAATGCGGTCCCAGACGACGTCGCTCGACGCCAGCGCGGCAAGCTTGGGGTCGTTGAGCACCATGGCCATGCGCGCCAACCGCGACCGGGAAATCCCGCGCTTGCCGACATGCATGTTGGTGGCATTGAAGCCGCAGCGACGGGCCAGCTCGGCCCAGGACATGTCGCCCTTGGCGCGTTCGACCAACGCCCAGGCCGCCGGCGGGACCGAATCGACGTTGCTGTGCGCACCGCGATCGGCCAGTGCCTGCAACACCGCATCGACGGCAGGCTGTTTGCCGTGGATGCCGATCTCGGCGCAGAACACCCGAAGCGAATCGGCGTCGGTGATGTCGAGCTGCCAGGCCGGGCGCCGCGAGTCGCTGTATTTCACCCAGCGCTGGCGCAGCTTCGCCACGACGCCAAAACGCAGCAGCAGGTGCTGCAGCTGGCGGGCCAGGCGCTCGGACACCGAGGCATAGCCCACCTGGGCCTGGCCGCTGGCCAGCACGGTGGCCCAGCCGTCGGTGGCGAACAGGCGGTTGAGGAACAGGGCCAGCTGGGCGCGCGGCAGCCTGAAGACGGCGTCGGGCACCTGCTTGCCACCGGCGTACTTGCCCATCAGGCCCAGGTCACGAAGCCAGCGGGTGACCGGGTTGGGTGTATTTCGCCGGGCCGAGGCCAGGTCCTGCCCGCCGGGCAACACCGGCTCGATCGCGAGGATTTCGCAAAGGCGGCCAAGGGTCGCCTCGGCCGGCAGAGTGCGGCCCTGACGCCAATGCGTGAGGGACGCGGGGCTGACGCCCACAGCCGCCGCCACGGTGCGCGCCGGCGACCCATGCCGGGACAGCGCTGCGTCCAGAATGGCTGCAAATTGCTGACGATCCTGGCCAATCGCCGCTGCATCCGCGGCGATCGACCAGCTCGGCGTCCTGCCCGACTCGGCGACGGGATTCGCCTGCACACCGCCAAACGCCGCAACGGCGGAGACGAAGTCCTCGACAATCAGGGAATTGGCATTGGTGAAGCGCGGGACGCTCCCGGTCAGGCCACCGTCGCCGATCAGGTAGGCCAGCAGGCAGATCTCGCAGTCGCGCATCGATTCGGTGCCGAATACGGGCAGCCGGCGCGGCACCGCGACGAAGTCGCCTTCGCGCAGCTCCAGCAGGGGTTTCCAACCATCCAGCGTCAGGAATGGGTGCGGTGCGGTCGCCTCCACGCGGCGACCCAACCGGGTCGTCACCTCGAAGGTGGGCTTGATGCCGTCGTCGACGAAGTCCGAGGGGCGGGTCCAGGCCAGCCGCAGGTCGTCCCCGAGGGTGGCCAGTTCTCCCTCGCGTCGCACGCAGATGTCCTCGATCGTGGCCATCGAGCCATCGGCAAGCACGATTTCCGCGTCGGCGCTGAGGCATTTCCCCATCGCCGGCCTGGCCGCCAGGATGATCAGGTCGGAAGGCTGCAGGCCGGCGGTGAGTTCGTCGAGGTCGGCGAAGCCGCTCGGAAGGCCGGTGACGTTGCCTTGGTTCTCGTAGCGTTCCTGCAGGACCTGGAAGGCGTCCTTCATCGCGTCGCGCAGGGTGACGAAGTCGGCGCGGCCGCGCCGGCCCTGCTCGGCGATCTTGAAAACGCGCATCTCGGCGGCCGACAGCACTACCTGGCTGTCGCGCCCGTCGGGCTGGAAACCGTCGTTGACGATCTCGGTGCCGGCCTCGATCAGCTGCCGCAACACCGCCTTCTCGCGCAC
>DATCTE010000218.1:0-8788 GCA_036568085.1 Thiobacillus sp. | reverse complement strand
GGTGAATAGGTGTGATCGCCGGGCGGCGTCACCAGGACCACCAGGCTGGGCGGCAGGGCCGTGCCCAGCTGTGCCTGCGCGAGGCAGGTTTCGCAGACCTTGTCGGGCAGCCCGGTGTCGTGCACGCGCAGGTGGGTCAACGCATGCGCGAACGCCGCCGCCTGACCGAACAGCAGGGTCAGGGCGAACAGCCAGGAGAGCAGGCGGCGCGACGGCATGGGGCGAATTCTACTTCCTGGGGGGGGCGACGGGCGGAACGGGGTCGTAGCCGTGGGCGCAGCCGGGGCGACAGCGGCCGATGCGTTTCGCGGCCAGCCAGCTGCCCTTGAGCGCCCCGTGTTTCTCGATGGCTTCCTTGCCGTATTCCGAGCAGGTGGGCAGGTAGCGGCACTGCCGGCCCAGCCAGGGCGAGAGTGCCAGCTGGTAGACGCGGATCGCGCCGATGAGGGTTTTTTGCGCGAGATTCATGGATGCGTCCCGGCATGGCTGGACGCCGCACCCGAGAAGTCGGCCAGCAGCTTGGCGACGAATTCGGGTTCGAGGTCGCGCACGATGAACACGAAGCGGCTGCGGTGGTCGTCGTCCGGCCAGGCGTCGAGCTTTACCTCCGGATACAGCACATGCTGTACGCCATGCAGTACCGCCGGCTGCGGTTCATCCTGCAGGTTCACGATCGCCTTGAAGCGCAGCAGGTTCTCGGCGCGAAACGAGGTGAGCATGCCGAGCGCCGATTGCAGCCCGTAGCGGTCGAGCGGCGTGTCAATCACCACTGAAAACGCCTGGATGCGCGCGTCGTGCAATGCGGTCATGCGTTTGCCGGTAATCGGGTTGGCGCCGCCGAGCTTGCCAGCGCTGGCCGGCTGATAATGCTGCGGCTTCAGCCAACGCGTGACTTCCATCGATTTAGTCTCAGCGTTCCACAGCCCCAGGTTCTGGATCGCGGCGGGATCGAGCTCGCCGTGCGTCACCGTGACGATATCCGCCGCCGGATTGAGTGCGACGAGCCGTTCGCGCAGGGCGGCGACCGTGCCGGCAGGCGCGAGATCGGTCTTGGTAAGCAGCAGCCGGTCGGCTACCGCCACCTGCTTGACGGCCTCGGCGTGTTCGTCCAGCTGGCCCATGCCGAACAGCGCGTCGACCGTGGTCACCACGCCGTCGAGGCGGAAGCGCGCGCGCACCCAGTTGTCATGCAGCAGGTTGTCGAGCACCGGCACCGGGTCGGCGATACCGGTGGTTTCGATGATGACGCGCTCGAACGCCGGGATGTCGCCCTTCTGTCGTGCCATCCACAGGTTTTTAAGGGTCGGCGAAAGGCTGCCGGAAATCGTGCAGCACACGCAACCGCCCGACAGCAGCGCCATCGGGCCTTCCATTTTTTGCAGCAGCTGGTGGTCGAGCGCGACCTCGCCGAATTCGTTCATCAGGATCGCCGTGCGCGGCAGCGTGCGCACCAGATGATTCAGCAGCGTGGTCTTGCCGCTGCCCAAAAAACCGGTGAGCAGGGTGATGGGAATGGGACTGTCGTGCATCACGACTGCATGGGTCTCTGCGCGTTGAGGTGGGGGTTGCGGCGCTGGCTCTGTCGGCCCGGCCGACGCACTGTCGTGCAGTGGCGGTCAGGGCCCGCAAGGAGAGACAGGGCGATGGCGAACATGGTTCCCATGGCGGGTAACCATCGCTGTTTCAGGCGTGCAGTCTTTCTTTCTTCTCGTGGCGTTCCTGCGCCTCGATCGAATATTCGGCAGTGGGTCGCGCCAGCAGACGGGGCAGTCCGATGGGGTCGCCGGTTTCCAGACACCAGCCGTATTCGCCGCTGTCGATGCGCGCCAGGGCAGTATTGATCTTTTTCAGCAGTTTGCGTTCGCGGTCGCGCACGCGCTGTTCCAGCATGTGCTCCTCTTCCACGGTGGCGCGGTCATTGGGGTCGGCAAAATTCTCGTTCTCTTTCAGGTGCTCGCCGGTGTCGGCGGCATTGCTGAGCATCTCGTTGCGCAGCGTTTCAAGGCGCTCGCGGAAAAACGCCAGCTGGGCCGCGTTCATGTAGGCGGAGGCCGGCATTTTCAGCAGCGCGGCTTCGGTAAGGGGTTTGGACGTGGCAGACATGGGAACTCCAGGCGTCTTTGGATGATTAATAAGTGCAGCCGGGCAGGGCCCGGGGCAACCGAAATGGGTCCGGTGGCGGCAATTGCGCCCCGCATCATAACCCCGTCACGGCGGTAGGTGCCATCAGGGGGGGATGAATGCGCAGCGGATTGACCGGGACAGCCCGAATCCGGGGGGATCAGCGATAATCCGAAAATGAAAACTTTTTTTCCGTTGACCGCCCTTCTGCTCGTGCTGGCCGCGTGTGGACGCGACGCGCCGCAGGCAGCCCCCGAGGATATCCGTCCGGTACGCGCCGAGCAGGTGGGGGTGAGCACCGCTCAAAACGGGACACGCTACGCCGGAGAAGTGCGCGCACGCTACGAGACCGATCTTGCGTTCCGTGTGGCGGGGCGGGTCAGCGCCCGCAAGGTGGAGGTCGGCACCCAGGTCAAGGCGGGACAGGTCATCGCCACGCTCGACCCCAGTGATTATGCGCTGGCGGCGAGTGCGGCACGGGCGCAACTCACCGCGGCCGAAGCCGAAGCCAGGCTGGCGCGGCAGGACTTGCAGCGCTTTACCGAGTTGCGCGCGCAGAACTTCATTTCCCAGGCCGAACTCGACCGCCGTCGGACGACCGCCGAAGCGGCCACGGCGCAGGCGCGCCAGCTGCGTGCAGACGCCGCCCGCCAGGGCAACCAGCAGGCCTATACCCGGCTGACTGCACCGCACGCCGGCGTGGTGACGGCCATTTCGTTCGAGGCCGGGCAGGTCGTGGCGGCCGGGCAGCCGGTGGCGAAGCTGGCGCGCACCGGTGAACTCGAAGTGCGCATCGATGTGCCGGAAAACGCGCTTGACGCGTTGCGCACTGCACATGCGCTGAGCATTCACTTGTGGTCGGCGCCGGACCGGGCCTATGCCGGACGGCTGCGGGAATTGTCGCCGGTGGCCGATGCGGCCAGCCGTACCTACAACGCCCGTGTTAGCCTGCTGCATCCCGATGCGGCCGTGAAACTGGGCATGACGGCCACGGTCGAGGTCGGCAGCGAGTCGGCCCCGAGCCTGTCGGTGGCGCAATCGGCGTTGTTCCGGATCGATGGCAAACCCCAGGTGTGGGTGGTGAACCCCCAGACCCGCCAAGTGGCGGCACGCAGCGTTCAACTCGGCGAGCTGAGCGGCGAACGCGCGGCCATCGTGTCGGGATTGACGGCAGGCGAGTGGGTGGGGACGGCCGGGGTGCACAAGATCGCGCCCGGCCAGCAGGTCCGTCTGGTCGGGTCCGCCCGGCCATGAGCGACACCCCCCGTTTCGTTCCCGGGCGCGGCAACCTGTCGCGCTGGGCAATCGAGCACCCGGCGCTGGTGCGCTTCTTCATCGTGCTGATCCTGCTGGTGGGGGTGCGCTCCTATTTCCACCTGGGCCAGGCCGAGGATCCGCCGTTTACGTTCAAGGTCATGCTGATCCAGGCGCAGTGGCCAGGGGCGACCGCGCAGGAGGTGTCGGAACAGCTGACCGAGCGGATCGAGAAAAAGCTGCAGGAAATGCCCCAGCTCGATTTTGTGCAGAGTTACGCCAAGGCGGGCGAGACCGCGCTCTTCGTCAACCTCAAGGAAACCGTGCGCGGGCACGATGTGGCGGAGGCGTGGTACCAGGTTCGCAAGAAGATCGGCGACATCAAACAGGAACTTCCGGCCGGTGTGAAGGGGCCGTTCTTCAACGACGAATTCGGCGACACCTTCGGGTCAATCTATGCCTTCACCGGCGACGGATTCAGCCGAGAGGAACTGCGCCGTGCCGCCGAGGATGCACAGCGCGAGGTGCGCCGCTTGCCGAATGTCGGCAAGGTCGAGCTGTTCGGCATCGTGCCGGAAAAAATCTACATCGATATCCCCGCGCAAAAGCTCGCCACGCTTGGCATCACGCCGCAACAGATCATGCAGGCGGTGCAGGAGCAGAACGGCGTGGTTGCCAATGGGCGGGTGGAAAACAATGTCCTGTCGATTCCGCTGCGAGTGTCGGGGCCCTATTCCGACGTGGATCGCCTGCGCGAAACCCTCATTCGGGTGGGGACACGTACGCTGCGACTGGGCGACATCGCCGACGTGACACGACGCTACGAGGATCCGCCCACCAGCGAAATCCGTTCGCAGGGCGAGCCGGCGATCCTGCTCGGGGTGTCACTCGCGGATGGCGGGGATGTGGTGGCCATGGGGCGCGCCGTGGCCGCCGCCATGGCAGCATTGCAGAAAACCCTGCCGGTGGGCATGGAAATCCAGCGGATCCACGACCAGCCCAGCATCGTCAGCCGCGCGGTCAGGCTGTTCATGCAGAGCTTCTTCGAAGCCGTCGCCATCGTGCTGGCAGTGACCTTCCTGGCGCTCAAGTGGCGTGCCGGACTGGTGGTGACACTGTCCATTCCGGTGGTGCTGGCGATCACCTTCACGGCGATGTGGTTCTTCGGCATCGACCTGCACCGCATCTCGACCGGGGCACTGATCATCGCGCTCGGGCTGCTGGTGGACGACGCCATCATTGCGGTGGAAATGATGGCGCACAAGCTCGAGTCCGGCTGGGGGCGTTTCGAGGCGGCCACCTACGCTTTCCATTCGACTGCGTTCCCCATGCTCACCGGCACCCTGCTGACCGCCACTGCGTTCCTGCCGATCGCGCTGGCCAAGTCGGTGGTCGGCGAATACACCTTTGCCATTTTCGCGGTGACGACGATTGCGCTGCTGTCGTCCTGGCTGGTGGCAGTGGTGGTCACCCCTTATCTGGGTCACGTTCTGCTGAAGCCGAGCCACCAGGTGGCCGACGAGGACGCGGCCTACCACACGCCGTTTTACCGGCGCTTCCGCGCCATGGTGACCTGGTGCCTGACGCATCGCCGCAGCGTGATTGCGCTGACGGTGCTTGCGCTGATCATCGGGTTGGCGGCGATGCAGCGGGTCGAGAAACAATTCTTCCCGGCATCCGACCGGCTGGAAATCCTGGTCGAGATGTGGCTGCCGGAAGGCGCCTCCATCGAGGCCACGCGTGCCGAAGCGATCAGGCTCGAAACCCTGTTGCGGCGGGACAAGGATGTGACGCACGTGATCGACTACATTGGCCAGGGTGCGCCGCGTTTCGTGCTGGGGCTGGATCAGCGGCTGAACAACCGCAATTTTGCGCAGCTGGTGGTGATTGCTAAGGACATTCCGGCACGCGAGCGTGAACTCGCCCGCATCCATAGATTGTTCGAAACCGATTTTCCCAACGTGCGCGGGCGCGCGGTGCGTTTCGAATACGGGCCGCCCGCGGGCTATCCGGTGCAATACCGGCTGTCCGGAACCGATATTCCGCGGCTCAAGATCGAGGCCGAAAAACTGCG
The DNA here is from genome assembly GCA_036568085.1 of Thiobacillus sp. Lineage (GTDB taxonomy): Bacteria > Pseudomonadota > Gammaproteobacteria > Burkholderiales > Thiobacillaceae > Thiobacillus. Next base: position 3,339 of record DATCTE010000218.1, on the reverse strand, counting down.
CAGAATCGTCGCGGCCCAACCGCAGGTGACGGCCGTGAATCTGGACTGGAACGAGCAGTCGCTGGCGATCAAGGTCCAGCTCGATCAGGACAAGATCAAGGCGCTCGGTCTCAGCTCGGATACGGTCGGCCGCTTGCTGGCCCTGGAGCTGTCGGGCGCGACCGTCACCCAGTTCCGGGAAAACGATCGCTTGATCGACGTGGAGTTGCGCATCCCGCGCAAGGAACACCGCGATGTCGAGGCACTGAAATCGTTGCCGATCGGCAACTTCGATGGCCAGAGCGTGACCCTGGGGCAGATCGCCACATTCAAGCCGGTGTTCGAGGACGGCGTGATCTGGCGGCGCGACCGTCTGCCGACGATCTCGGTACGCGGCGATCCGGTGGGCAAGACGCAGCCGGCGACCATCATCGAGTCGCTCGCACCGCAGGTGGCCCGGTTCAAGGCCCAACTGCCGCCGGGCTTCCGGCTGGAAATCGGCGGGCCGGTGGAAAGCAGCGCCAAGGCCAATGCCGCCATCGGCGCATCGTGGCCGCTGATCGTGATTACCACGCTGACGCTGCTGATGCTGCAGCTCGGCAATTTCTCGCGTTCCCTGCTGGTGATATTGACGGCGCCGCTCGGCATCATCGGCGTGGCGATCGCGCTGCTGGTGAGTGGCCAGCCGATGGGTTTCGTGGCGCTGCTGGGCATCATCTCGCTGTCCGGCATGATCATGCGCAACTCGGTGATCCTGGTCGACCAGATCCAGCAGGACATCGCGCGCGGCCTGCCGCAATGGGACGCGATCGTCGAGTCCACGGTGCGGCGGATGCGCCCGATCAGCCTCACCGCCGCCGCCGCGGTGCTGGCGATGATTCCGCTGTCGCGCTCGATATTCTGGGGGCCGATGGCGGTATCGGTGATGGGCGGGCTGATCGCGGCGACCTTCCTCACACTGTTTTTCCTGCCGGCCTTGTATGCGGCGTGGTTCAGGGTAAAACTTGAATAAGGTAAACAGTGCAAGGAGGTCAGGATGAAAACCATTGCTTTCGCATTCGCAGGCACATTGCTGCTGGCAGGGTGTGCCGGGCTTGAATCGTCCAACCCGACTTCGCCGTATTACGCCTATTCCACGGGATGGGTGGCGCAACTCAACCGCCCCCTGACCATCCCGGCCGACTCTGCCACGGTGCGTCTGCAGTACGGCCATATCGTGCCGCGCAACGGCGTGCAGGAGCAGGACCCGTATTGCGTGGTGGAGCTGAACACGGTCAGCGGCGCGCCGCAGACGCTGCAGCCTGGGCACTTCCAGATATGGCGGGTAACGCGTAGCGTGAGTATCTTCGCGAAGGCGTCGTCGCCCTTGATGAAGGCAAGGTATGTGGACGATGATGATGGCGACCTGAGCTTGCTTTATTACAAGACGGAGTTCCGGCTGCGCGATGCCGCGCAGCCGAACCTGCGTGGCATGACCTGCGCGTGGAACCAGATGGCACCCGGAAACCGGCCGCTGATGCGGCATCTCACCCTGGATGAAATCCGGGGGGCGCTGGGCGACTGGATGAGCCTGATCCCGCCGAAGGTGACGCTATGAAACCGGCCGATACCCGTATTGCGCCCGACAGCAAGGTCAAGCTGTCGAAATGGGACGCTGATGACGACGCGATCATCGGCAAGGACAAGTCCGACGCGCGCGAGCGCCTGGAAGAACATCGCGTCCGTCTGGAAACGCTGCAGGAGTTGCTGCACGCCGAGGGCAAGCACAAGCTGCTGGTCGTGCTGCAGGCGATGGACACGGCTGGCAAGGATTCGACCATCCGCCACGTGTTTCAGGGGGTCGATCCGCTGGGGGTGAGGGTGGCGTGCTTCAAGGCGCCGACCCCGGAGGAACTGGCGCACGATTACCTGTGGCGGGTGCATCCGCATGTGCCGGGCGCCGGCGAAATCGCCATCTTCAACCGCTCGCATTACGAAGACGTGCTCGTCACCCGCGTCAACGGCTGGATCGATGCGGCCGAATGCAAGCGCCGCTACCGCCAGATCAACGACTTCGAAAGCATGCTGGCGGAAACCGGCACGACGATCCTCAAGTTCTATCTGCACATTTCCAGGGACGAGCAGAAAAAACGCCTGGAAGAACGCCGCGACACGCCCGAAAAACAATGGAAATTCCAGCCCGGCGATCTTGCGGTGCGGGCGAAGTGGGACGACTACATGGAAGCCTACGAGGCGGCGCTAGCGGCCACCAGCACGGCGCACGCGCCGTGGCATGTGATCCCCGCCAACAACAATCTGGCACGCAACCTGATGATTTCCCACCTGCTGATCGAAACGCTGGAAAGCCTGAAAATGCGCTACCCGGAACCGGTGGAAGGCGTGACCGATATCCAGATCGTCTAGCCGCGCTGACGGGTTCAGCTGACCAGGCTCAGATGCGGCATGCGCGCAGGCATCGGACGTGTGTCGGTCAGCGCACTGTCGACCGGCTGCCAGAAGGGAAAGGCTTCCGGACGGTGGATGTGGTAGCCCTGCAGATAATCCACCCCCATGTCTTCCAGCAGCGCGGCCATCTCGGCGTCTTCCACCTGCTCGGCCACCGAATGCATGCCGAAATCGCGCGCGAGCTGTGCGATCGAGCGGACGATGGCCTGGTCGCGTCGGTCGTCCAGCATGCCGCGCACGAAGGCGCCGTCGATCTTGAGGAAATCGGCGGGCAGGTGCTTGAGATAGAAGAACGAGGACGCATCGCGCCCGAAGTCGTCCAGCGCGAACTGGCAGCCGCGTTCGCGCAGGCCCTGGATCAGGCGCTGGGCGTCGCCCAGGTTGACCACGGCGGCGGTTTCCGTCACCTCGAAGCCGAGGCGCGAGCCCGCCACACCATAGTGGTCGAGCAGATGGCAGACCACACCGAGGAAGGACTCGTCGGCAACGGTCTTGCCCGACAGGTTGATGAAATACACCGCATTGTCGTCCGGCTGCGCGGCCAGATAGGACACCACGGCTTCCAGCATCCAGCGGTCGAGGATGGGTGCCTGCCCGTAGCGTTCGAGGGCGGGCAGCAGCTTGGCCGGCCCTTCGACCACGCCGTTGCGCTGCCAGCGGATCAGCACCTCGTAATGCGGCTGGCCGCTGCTTGAGGTCGGCTGGATCAGTTGGCGATAGGGCAGGAACTGGTTGGCGTCCAGCGCCTGCGCGAAATCCGCTGCCCAGCCCATTTCCGTTTCCAGACGACGGAATCCGACCTCGTCCGCCTCGTACAGCATGACCCGCCCGCTGCCCTCCGACTTGGCGCGGTAGCACGCCATGTCGGCCTGGATCATGAGGTCGCCGGCGGTGGTCGCGGCTTGCGTGATGGGG
>DATCTE010000217.1:0-3824 GCA_036568085.1 Thiobacillus sp. | reverse complement strand
CTGTTCGCCCGCCTCGACAAGGCCGGCCTGGCCTTCTGGTCCTCGTCGGCAGCATGCGCCGGCATCATCGGCACCGCCGGCGTGTCGATGTTCCCCTTCATCATGCCGTCGTCGACCGATCCACGCTCCAGCCTCACCGTGTACGACGCCGTGTCCTCCCACCTCACGCTCGGCCTGATGCTCGGCGCCACGGTGATCTTCATGCCGCTGATCATCTTCTACACCTCGTGGGCCTACAAGGTAATGTGGGGCAAGGTCACCACGGAATTCATCGCCGCCAACGACAAATCGGCCTACTGAAAGGAATCGCCATGTGGTATTTCGCCTGGATACTCGGAGTCACGATGGCCGTGCTGCTCGCCTCGATCAGCGCAATGATGTGCGACGCCAAGGAATGCGCGCTCGACGAAGCGCGCAACAAGGCCGCGGACAACACGCGGCAGGGCTGATCTTCCATTGAAGACGCCAGCCCGCGTCATGCGGGCAGGCCCTTCGTTTGCCTTGATTTCGCAGGCTTGTCACAGGAACTCGCCATGAGCACACCCCATATCGTCGTTCTCGGATCGGGATTCGCCGCGCTCACCGCCGTGCGCGAATTGCGCCGGCGCAACCGCCAGACGCGCATCACGCTCGTCGCACCCAGGGCCGAGTTGATGTATTACCCCAGCCTGATCTGGGTGCCCTCGGGATTACGGCGTGGTACCGACCTCAACATCGACGTGTCGGGCTTTCTGGCCGAGCACGATGTCGCCTTCCACGCCGGACGCGTAACCGGCCTCGCCGACGGCGGGCGCACCGTGCTGACCGACAGCGGCATGCTGGCCAACGATGCGCTGTTGATCGCCAGCGGCGGCCGCTTTCTCAAGGCGCTGCCCGGCATCGAGCACGCACTTACGATCTGCGAAGGCGCACCCGCCGCCGAAGCGATCCGCGAACGGCTGGCGAACATGACAAGCGGCACGATTGCTTTTGGTTTCGGCACCAACCCCAAGGAACAAAGCGCAATGCGCGGCGGCCCCATGTTCGAGCTGCTGTTCGGCATCGACACGCTGCTGCGCAAACAGGGGCGCCGCGATCGCTTCAAGCTGGTGTTCTTCAACGCCGCAAAGGAGCCTGGCAAGCGCCTGGGCGACAAGGCGGTAGCCGGCCTGCTGCGCGAGATGGTCAAGCGCGACATCGCCACCCATCTCGGCCACAAACTCACCGGGTTCGAGGCCGACAGGATCAAAACCGAAGGCGGTGATGTGCCTGCCGACCTGATTCTTTTCATGCCCGGCATGACCGGCCCCGCCTGGGCAGCCGACGCCGGCCTGCCGCTGTCCGACGGCGGCTTCTTCAAGGCCGATGCGCACTGCCAGGTGGCCGGAGCGGACAAGGTCTACGTCGCCGGCGACTCCGGCAGCTACCCCGGCCCCGACTGGCTGCCCAAGCAGGCCCACATCGCCGACCTGCAGGCCAAGGCGGCAGCCGAAAACCTGCTGCTGGCGCTGGCGGGCAAGCCGCCCGTCGCGCGCTTCAAGGTCGAGCTCATCTGCATCGTCGATACCCTCGACCGCGGCATCCTGGTCTACCGCGACGAGAAGCGCGCCCTCATGCTGCCGCCGTGCCGCCTGTTCCACTGGGCCAAGCGGTTCTTCGAGTGGCAGTACCTGCGCCCCTATCGCCGGGCCAAACGCACATGAACGACGCACTCAATAGTGGCTGGGCGCGGGGCGTTTCGCTCGTTTCAGCGCTCGCGCTGATGGTCCTGGTCACGATCCTGCCGCGCGGCCTGGCTGCCCCCGATGGCAGCGCGATCGACCACGGCATCCTTGCGCTCATCATGTGGGGCATGTCGGCGGGCTTCGTGCATGGCGTCGGCTTCGTGCCGCGCGACAAGATTCTGCGCGTATTGCTCGGCCCAATAGCCGCCTGGCTGGGTATGGGCGTGGGTCTGGTTTTCTATGGGCAATATTTCCTGAGGTGAAGACATGCAAACCGCCAATCAACCCATTTTGACGCCCTATCAGCGCATCGGCGGCGATGTCGTCATCCGCACGCTGGTCGACCGCTTCTACGAATTGATGGATGAATTGCCGGAGACCTATGCCGCACGCAAGATCCATCCGGCCGACCTCACCGAGTCGGGCAACAAGCTGTTCGATTATCTCTCCGGCTGGCTGGGCGGCCCGCAGCGTTATGTGGAGAAATACGGCCATCCCATGCTGCGGCGCCGCCACCTGCCCTACGCCATCGGCCCGGAGGAACGCGATCAATGGCTGTTGTGCATGCGGCTGGCGCTGGAAGAAACGGTGGCTGACGAGGCCCTGCGGACCGCTCTGTTTGCGCAGTTTGTTCAGTTGGGCGAACACATGCGCAACCGGCCCGGGGCGACGCCCATCCGTCAGCACGACGTACGCTGACCCCTTCACTTTCATTTTTACTTTCCTCAATCGATATCTCCGTCATGGCACACATCGTCATCCTCGGCGCAGGCACGGGCGGCACGCCCGCTGCCTATGAAATGCGCCACCTGCTCGACAAGTCGCACACCGTCACCCTGATCAACGCGTCGGACACGTTCCAGTTCGTGCCGTCCAACCCCTGGGTTGCCCTGGGCTGGCGCGAGGCGCGCGAGACGACGTTCAAGCTGCGGCCCTACCTGGAAAAAAAGGGCATCCAGTTCATCGCCCAGCGCGCCGACACCCTCGACGCGACCCACAGCCGGATTCACCTGGCCAACGGCGACGTCGTCGACTACGACTATCTGGTGATTGCCACCGGGCCCCGGCTCGCGTTCGACCTGGTGCCCGGCGCGGGGCCGGAAGGCGGGCATACGCAATCGGTCTGCACGGTGGAGCACGCCGAACGCGCGTATGCCGATTACCTCGAATTCCTGAAGAATCCCGGCCCGGTGGTGATCGGCGCGCTGCCCGGCGCATCCTGCTTCGGCCCCGCCTATGAATACGCAATGGCGCTGGAAACCGACCTGCGCCGCCGCAAGCTGCGCCACAAGGTACCGATCACCTACGTCTCGTCCGAACCCTATGTCGGGCATCTCGGGCTGGGCGGCGTGGGGGATTCGAAGGGGCTGCTGGAAGCCGAATTCCGCCAGCGCCACATCAAGTGGATCACCAACGCGAAGACGACCCGGGTCGAAGCGGGAAAAATGCATGTCGAAGAGGTCGACGATTTCGGCGAGAAGCTGCGCGAGCACACGCTGGACTTCAGTTACGCGATGATGCTACCGCCGTTCCGCGGCGTGGCGGCGGTCGCCGCGGTGGAAGGCCTGTGCAATCCCGGCGGCTTCGTGATCGTCGACGAACATCAGCGCAGCCCGAAATATCCCAACATCTACTCGGCGGGCGTGTGCATCGCGATTCCGCCGGTGGAACAGACGCCGGTCGCCACCGGCACGCCGAAAACCGGCTACATGATCGAATCGATGGTCACCGCCATCGTCCACAACATCGCCGACGAACTGGCGGGCAAGGCACCCGGCCACACCGGCACCTGGAGCACGATCTGCCTGGCCGACATGGGCGATACCGGTGCGGCCTTCGTCGCGATCCCGCAGATTCCGCCGCGCAACGTCACCTGGGCGAAGAAAGGCAAATGGGTGCACCTGGCCAAGGTGGCGTTCGAGAAATACTTCATGCGCAAAATGAAAAAAGGCTCGAACGAGCCGCTGTATGAAAAGTATGTGCTGGGCCTGATGGGGATCAAGAAGCTCAAATAATCCTCTCGACGCCTGACGTCAAAGCGCCTTCGGGCGCTTTTTTTATGGGTGTGCGTTACGTGTGGAGGTAGGGCGGTGAGCGGACGGGATGTTTAATTTCATGGAG
>DATCTE010000216.1:0-5970 GCA_036568085.1 Thiobacillus sp. | reverse complement strand
CTGGGAAAACACCGTGACGGCTGACAACAAGCCACGCTTACGCACCTTCCATAAATCGTCCAAGCTCGACAACGTCTGCTACGACATCCGGGGCCCCGTGATGGCGCGCGCGCGGCAGATGGAGGAAGAAGGGCAGCGCATCATCAAGCTGAACATCGGCAATCCTGCGCCCTTCAACTTCGAGGCGCCCGAGGAAATCGTGCAGGACGTGATCCTCAACCTGCCGAATGCATCGGGCTACAGCGACTCCAAGGGCCTGTTCTCGGCGCGCAAGGCGATCATGCACGAGACCCAGCGCAAGGGCATCGCCGGGGTGACGATCGACGACATCTTCGTCGGCAACGGGGTCTCCGAGCTGATCGTGATGTCGATGCAGGCGCTGCTGAACAACGGCGACGAGGTGCTGGTTCCGGCGCCCGACTATCCGTTGTGGACGGCGGCAGTGAGCCTGGGTGGCGGCAAGCCGCGCCATTACCTGTGCGACGAGGGCGCCGGCTGGCTGCCCGATCTGGACGACATCCGCGCCAAGATCACGCCCAACACGCGGGCGATCGTCATCATCAACCCGAACAATCCGACCGGCGCACTCTATCCGACCGAGCTGCTGCTGGAAATCCTGGAAATCGCGCGCCAGCACCAGCTGATCGTGTACGCCGACGAGATCTACGACAAGGTGCTGTACGACGGCGTGGTACATACCTCGATCGCCTCGCTGGCCGACGACGTGCTGATCGTCACCTTCAACGGCCTGTCGAAGAACTACCGCGCCTGCGGCTACCGCTCGGGCTGGCTGATCGTGTCGGGCGACAAGCGCCATGCCAAGGATTACCTGGAAGGCCTCAACATGCTGGCGTCGATGCGCCTGTGCTCCAACGTGCCGGGGCAGTATGCGATCCAGACTGCGCTGGGCGGCTACCAGAGCATCAACGACCTGGTCGCGCCGAGCGGGCGGCTGACGCGCCAGCGCGACCTGGCGCACGAGCTGCTGACCCTGATTCCCGGTGTGACCTGCGTCAAACCCAAGGCGGCGATGTATTTGTTCCCGAAGCTCGATCCGAAGATGTATCACATCCACGACGACCAGAAATTCATCCTCAACCTGCTGGAAGAGGAGCGCGTGCTGGTGGTGCAGGGGAGCGGCTTCAACTGGCCGTACCCGGACCACATCCGCGTGGTGTTCCTGCCGCACGAGGAAGATTTGACCGAGGCGATTTCGCGCATGAGCCGGTTCTTCGACCGCCAGCGTGCGCATCGCTGATTTTCAATTGAACGAGATTATTAGATGAAACCCATCAACGTCGGCCTGCTGGGCCTGGGAACGGTCGGTGGCGGCACGCTCACCGTGCTGCGCCGCAACGCCGAAGAAATCACCCGCCGCGCCGGGCGCGAAATCCGCGTGCTGCGTGCGGCGGTGCGCAACCTCGACAAGGCGAATGCGCTGGCCGGCGACCTGCCGCTGACGACCAATCCCTTCGACGTGGTCGACGATCCCGACATCGACATCGTGGTGGAACTGATCGGCGGCCTGGAGCCGGCGCGCGAACTGGTCATGCAGGCGATCGCCAACGGCAAGCACGTGGTCACCGCCAACAAGCATCTGGTTGCCAAGCACGGCAACGAGATCTTCGCCGCGGCGCAGGCCAAGGGCGTGATGGTCGCGTTCGAGGCGGCGGTGGCGGGCGGCATCCCCATCATCAAGGCGCTGCGCGAGGGCCTGACCGCCAACCGCATCGAATGGCTGGCCGGCATCATCAACGGCACCAGCAACTTCATCCTGACCGAGATGCGCGACAAGGGCGCGGCCTTCGACGACGTGCTGAAGGAAGCGCAGCGTCTCGGCTATGCCGAGGCCGACCCGACCTTCGACATCGAGGGCATCGACGCCGCGCACAAGCTCACCATCCTGTCGGCGATCGCCTTCGGCATTCCGATGCAGTTCGAACGCGCCTACACCGAGGGCATCTCGAAGCTGACGCGCGAGGACGTGCAGTACGCCGAGGAACTCGGCTACCGCATCAAGCTCTTGGGCATCGCACGCCGCGCCGAGAACGGCATCGAGCTGCGCGTGCACCCGACGCTGATTCCCGAGCGCCGCCTGATCGCCAACGTCGATGGCGCGATGAACGCCGTGCTGGTGTTGGGCGACGCGGTCGGACCGACGCTGTATTACGGCGCCGGTGCCGGTGCCGAGCCGACCGCCTCCGCCGTCGTCGCCGACCTCGTCGATGTCACCCGCCTGCATACCGCCGACCCGCACCATCGCGTGCCGCACCTGGCGTTCCAGCCCGACCAGCTGGCCGACACCCCGATCCTGCCGATGGACGAAGTGCGCACCGCGTATTACCTGCGCCTGCGCGCCTTCGATCGCCCCGGCGTACTGGCCGACATCACCCGCATCCTGGCCGACAGCAACATCTCGATCGACGCCATGGTGCAGAAGGAGCCCGCCGAGGGCGAGGAGCAGGTCAGCATCATCCTGCTGACCCACATCACGGTGGAAAAGAACATCAACGCCGCGATCGCCAAGATCGAGGCGCTCGATACGGTGGCGGGCAAGGTGATGCGCATCCGTCTCGAAGAACTGGCGTCCAAATAGATGAACTACCTCAGCACGCGCGGGCTCGCCCCGCAACTCCGCTTCTCCGAAATCCTGCTCGGCGGGCTGGCCAGCGACGGCGGCCTCTATGTGCCGGAGAGCTATCCGCGTTTCAGCGCGGCTGAACTGGCGGCGATGCGCGGCATGAATTACCGCGAGCTGGCGTTTGCGGTGCTGTCGCGCCTGATCGACGACATCCCGCCCGACGACCTGCGCACGCTGATCGCCAGGACCTACACCGCCGACGTCTATCGTTACACCAATCTGGGCGAAAACGCGGAAGACATCACCCCGCTGAAGACGCTGGAACCCGGCCTGCACGTGCTGGCACTGTCGAACGGCCCGACGCTGGCGTTCAAGGATATGGCGATGCAGCTGCTCGGCAACCTGTTCGAGTACGTGCTGGCGAAGACGGGCGGCGAGCTCAACATCCTCGGCGCCACCTCGGGCGACACCGGTTCCGCCGCTGAATACGCGATGCGCGGCAAGCGCGGCATTCGCGTCTTCATGCTGTCGCCCGAGCACGGCATGACGCGTTTCCAGCAGGCGCAGATGTATGCCCTGCAGGACGCCAACATCCACAACCTCGTGATTCGCGGCGTATTCGACCAGTGCCAGGACATCGTCAAGGCGGTGTCGAACGATCTCGATTTCAAGACGATGCACCACATCGGCGCGGTCAACTCGATCAACTGGGCGCGCGTCGCGGCGCAGAGCGTGTACTACTTCAAGGCCTATTTTGCTGCGACGCACGACAACGACCAGCAGGTCTCGTTCTCGGTGCCGTCGGGCAACTTCGGCAACGTCTGCGCCGGCCACATCGCACGCCAGATGGGCCTGCCGATCGACAAGCTGATCGTCGCCACCAACGAGAACGACGTGCTCGACGAGTTCTTCCGCACCGGCGTCTACCGTCCGCGTCCGGAAACGAAGCACACCTCCAGCCCGTCGATGGACATCTCCAAGGCGTCCAACTTCGAGCGCTTCGTGTTCGATCTGACCGGGCGCGATGCCGCCAGGGTCCGCCACCTGTGGAGCGCGGTTGAATCCGGCGGCAGCTTCGACCTGACTGCCGATGGTCTGTTCGACCACGTCGCCGATTTCGGCATGGTCTCCGGTTCGAGCAGCCACGCCAACCGCATCGACACCATCCGCACGGTGTACGAGGTGTACGGCACCATGATCGACCCGCACACCGCCGATGGTCTCAAGGTGGGCCTCGAGCACCGCCAGCCCGGCGTGCCGCTGATCTGCATGGAAACCGCGCAGCCCGCCAAGTTCGAGGACGCGATCCGCGAGGCGCTCGGCATCGAGCCGGTGCGCCCGGCCGAACTCGCCGACCTGGAAGCGCAGCCGCAGAAAAAGCACGTCATGGACGCCGACGTCAATGCGGTCAAGCAGTTCATCGTCGATCACGCCCGCTGATCCCGACCGCGATTTTGCCGACCTGCTGACCCGGGCGCAGGCGTGCACGGTCTGCGCCGCGAATCTGCCGCACTCGCCGCGCCCCGTCCTGCGCGTGTCGCCCACCGCGCGTCTGCTGATCGTCGGCCAGGCGCCGGGACGGCGCGTGCACGAAACCGGCATCCCCTGGAACGACCCCTCGGGCGACCGCCTGCGTGAATGGTTGGGAATGACGCGCGAGCAGTTCTACGACGTCTCCCGCATCGCCATCGTCCCCACCGGCCTGTGCTATCCGGGCACGGTCAAGGGCAGCGACCTGCCGCCGCGTCCGGAATGCGCGCCGCTGTGGCATCCGCCGCTGCGTGCGGCCATGCCCGGCATCCGCCTCACTCTGCTGATCGGCGCCTATGCCCAGGCGTACTACCTGGGGAAACGCCGCGGCCTCACGCTGGCCGACACCGTGCACGCGTGGCGCGATTTCCTTCCCGACTATTTCCCGCTGCCGCATCCCAGCCCCCGCAATCGTTTATGGTTCAAGCGACATCCCTGGTTCGAGGCGGAGGTTCTGCCGGCGCTGCGCGAACGGGTTGGAACGGTGCTGGCAACAGGCGATAATGAATGCAAACTTGACAACTAAGCACCTCAGGACCCGAACCCGCATGAAACTCATCACCTCGCTCACCAGCCCGTATGGCCGCAAAGTCCGTGTAGTCCTGCTGGAAAAGAAGATTCCCTTCCATCTCCAGGTCGAAAACCCGTGGCTGCCGGACAGCCCGGTCCCCGGCTTCAACCCGCTCGGCAAGGTGCCGGTGCTGGTGCTGGAAGGGGGCGAGTCCGTGTTCGACTCGCGCGTCATCGTCGAGTATCTCGATCATGTCAGCCCGGTCGCTCACCTGATCCCCAGCGAACCGAAAGTCCGCATGATGGTGCGCGGCGTCGAGGCGCTGGCCGACGGCGTCACCGATGCCGCGGTGGCGGTGTATCTGGAACGGAAGCGCGAAGCCGACAAGCAGAACAGCGACTGGCTGACGCTGCAGGAAAAGACCCTGTTCCGGGGACTCGAGGCCCTCTCGGAAGCGCTGGGCGAGAAACCCTGGTTCCTCGACAACAGCAACAGCATGACGCTGGCCGATGTCGCCTGCGGCTGCACGCTCGGCTACCTGGACCTGCGCTTCCCCGAAATCGACTGGCGCACCGCCCACCCCAACCTGGCGAAACTCGCCGAAAAACTGGCGACGCGTGCCTCGTTCCAGGATACGGTGCCGGTCGTCTAAGGAACACAGCGTCAATCAATTTCGATTCCGTTCGTGCTGAGCCTGTCGAAGCATGAGCGGAATCGACCGCAGACTCAGGATCGCCGCGATTCCAGGCCTTGCGATGACAGAATGTAGTGCGTTTCACTAACGGAGGTCGCCCATGCCATATGAAACCGCAACCCTGGCAGGCGGCTGTTTCTGGTGCATCGAAACGGTGTTCAACCGCTTGCGCGGCGTCGAGTCCGCGGTGTCGGGCTACATGGGCGGCCATACCCTCGACCCGACCTACAAGGACATCTGCAACGGCGACACCGGCCATGCCGAAGTGGTGCAGGTGACGTTCGACCCGGACGTGATTTCTTACCGCGACCTGCTCGACGTCTTCTTCACCCTGCACGACCCCACCCAGCTCAACCGCCAGGGCAACGACGTCGGTACCCAGTATCGCTCGGCGATCTTCTGGCATACGCCGGAACAGAAGGTCGAAGCGGAAGCGGTGATCGCCGAGCTGACGGCATCAAAGCAGTTCGGCGCGTCGATTGTCACGGAAGTGACCGAAGCGACGACCTTCTATCCCGCCGAGGACTACCACCAGCGTTACTACGAGCAGAACCCGCATCAGCCCTATTGCCAGTTCGTGGTGGCGCCGAAGGTGGCGAAGGCGGAGGGGAAGTTCGGGGAGCGGCTGAAGTAAATCGACCCGGCGTGAGTCTG
>DATCTE010000215.1:0-2801 GCA_036568085.1 Thiobacillus sp. | reverse complement strand
TGATCAATGCGCCGGCGTTGCCGGTTGGGCGGGGGCGGTGGGTGCGGTAGCGGCAGCGGGTTTGCTGCCCGCAGGGGCCGATTTGGGATAGCCTGCACGATCGAGCGCGGCCTGCCACTGGCCTGCCTCGAAGCCGTCGATCTTGTCGCTGCCGACGACGAGTACCGGCACGCTCAAGCGCCCGGTGAGCTTCTGCAGTTCGGCCTGTGCCTCGGGACTAGCCTGCGGATCCTTGCTGCTGAAAGGCACCCCGCGTTGCGTGAGCAACTGCCGCGCCTGGTCACAGGGGGCGCCGCAGGCGCTGGCATACAGGGTGATCGGATATTTCTCGCGCGCGGTCTTGGTGGCGTAGGATTCGCCCATTTCGATGACACTGCCCTTGAAGGCTTTCTGCTGGGCGTTGTGGATGTCTGGCGGCGGCGGCTGGTCGCTGTATACCGTGCGGCCCTGGGCGTCTTTCCATTGATATAGCGAGGCGGCCGCCAGCGACGTGCTTGCCGCCGCCAGCCACACTGCCATCATGATGCGTCCTGCTTTCATGCCGCGCTCCCGAAAGTCGTAATCACCCTTTTAACGGAAGCGCCCCCCGCGAACTTTAAGCCATGCCGTTGTGCCGCAGCAGGGCGTCGATGGTCGGTTCGCGGCCGCGGAAGGCCTTGAACGACTCGAGCGCCGGGCGGGCGCCGCCCTGGGCGAGGATCTCGCTCCAGAAGCGGTGGCCGACTTCCGGATTGAGCACGCCGCCGTAGCCTTCGGCCTCGTCCTCGAACAGCGCGTAGGCATCGGCCGACAACACTTCCGCCCACTTGTAGCTGTAGTAGCCGGCCGCGTAGCCGCCGGCGAAGATGTGCGAGAAGTTGTTGGGGAAGCGGTTGTAGGCAGGCGGGATGATGACCGCGACTTTCTTGCGGATGTCCTCGATCAGATCCTGCGCGCTGCGGCCCCCGCTGGGGTCGAAGTCGTCGTGCAGGTGCATGTCGAAGCTGGCGAACTCGATCTGGCGCAGCGTCTGCAGGCCGGACTGGAAGTTCTTCGCCGCCAGCATCCTGTCGAAGAGCGCTCGGGGCAGCGGCTCGCCGGTGTCGACGTGTGCTGTCATGTGCTTCAGCACGTCCCATTCCCAGCAGAAGTTTTCCATGAACTGGCTCGGCAGTTCGACCGCATCCCACTCGACGCCGTTGATGCCGGACACGCCGAGTTCCTCGATCTGCGTCAGCAGGTGGTGCAGGCCGTGGCCGGTCTCGTGGAACAGCGTGATGACCTCGTCGTGGGTGAAGAGGGCAGGTTTGTCGCCCACCGGCCCGGAGAAATTGCAGTTGAGGTAGGCCACCGGCGTCTGGATGCCGTCCGCCGTCTTGCGGCGGGTGATGACGTCGTCCATCCAGGCGCCGCCGCGCTTGGAGGCACGCGCGTAGAGGTCGAGGTAGAACTGGCCGACGCGCTGGCCGGCGTGGTCGGCGAGGGTGTAGAACTTTACGTCCGGGTGCCACACCGGCGCCTTGTCTTCGCGCACATGCAGCCCATACAGCGTCTCGATCAGCCTGAACAGGCCGGCCAGCACGCGCGGCTCGGGGAAGTACTGCTTCACTTCCTGGTCCGAAAAACTGTAGCGCGCAACGCTCAGTTTTTCCGACACGTAGGCGGTATCCCAGGCCTGCAGGTCATCCAGACCCAATTCATCGCGGGCGAAGGCCTTGAGTTCGGCGTAATCCTTTTCGGCATAAGGGCGGGCGCGGACGCCGAGTTCGTCGAGGAACTTCAGCACCTCGGCCGGGGTGTCGGCCATCTTGGCTGCCAGCGACACCTCGGCATAGCTTCGGAATCCCAGCAGCTCGGCGGCCTCGCGGCGCAGCCGGAGGATGCTGCCGATCAGCGGCGTGTTGTCCCACTTTGCTTCGCCCTTGTCCCCGGACGCCGTGGCCGGGGGGAATTCGGAGGCACGGGTGACGTAGGCGCGGTACACCTGCTCGCGCAGGTCACGGTTGTCGGCGTACTGCATCACCGGCAGGTAGGACGGCATGTGCAGGGTGATCTTGAAGCCCGGTTTCCCATCGGCCTCGGCCGCCGCTTTCATCATCGCCAGCACGTCGTCCGGCACACCGGCGAGTTGTGCGGCATCGTCGATGTACAGCGCGAAGTCGTTGGTGGCATCGAGCAGGTTCTCCTCGAACTTGGCGGACAGCTGCGCCAGTTCTTCCTGCACCTGCATGAAGCGGGCCTTCTTGTCGGCCGGCAGCTCGGCGCCGCCGAGTCGGAAATCGCGCAGCTCGTTGTCGACGATCTTTCTGCGCGGGGCGGACAGGGCGGCGAAATCGGGACGGGCCTTCAATGCCTTGAACTTGGTGAACAGCGCCTCGTTCTGCCCCAACTCGGCATAGTAGACGGTGATCTTCTGCAGGTTGGCGTTGTAGACCTCGCGCAGTTCGGGTGAATCCATCACCGAATGCAGGTGCGACACCTGGCCCCAGGCGCGGCCGAGTTTCTCGTTGGCGTCGTCGAGCGGGGCGACGAAGGCGTCCCACTCGGCCGGGGTATCGGTCGCTTCCGCGCGCGCCACGGCCGCGCGGGCGTCGGCCAGCAACTGGTCGATGGCGGGGGTGACGAATTCGGGCTTGAACTCGGCGAAACGGGGCAGACCGGAAAAATCGAGCAGGGGATTGATGCCCTTCAGGGTATTCATGGCGATAACCAACATGGTGGGGACAGGGGAATTATACTTTCGGGCTGGACGCATAATTTTCAAGCCCGGATTTTCACCCCTATGACAGACAAGGTTTACGCTGACAGACTGGCGCCGCATC
>DATCTE010000214.1:0-3599 GCA_036568085.1 Thiobacillus sp. | reverse complement strand
GTGACCGTCGCCGGGCATGAACTCGTGGGTCCGGCCGGGCGTGTCCTTGCCCTCGATCCCTCGCCCGGCATGCTCGCCGAACTGCGCAAGAAGGTCGCCGTCGAAACCATCGAGGCCTATGCGGAATCCATCCCCCTGCCCGATGACCACGTCGATTTTGTCTCGATGGGCTACGCCTTGCGCCACGTCGGCGATCTGGACCGCGCCTTTTCCGAGTACCTGCGCGTGCTGCGCCCGGGCGGTCGCGTCTGCATCATGGAAATCAGCCGGCCGGCGAGCCGCCTGGCACGGGCACTCCTGCGCGCTCACATTCGCATCATCGTTCCGCTGCTCGCCCGGCTGACGCGCAGCCAGGCCGAGGTCAGGCGGTTGTGGGAATACTACGGCGACACCATCGAGGCCGCGATCGAACCGGCGCGCATTCTTGACGCGCTGCGCCGGGCCGGTTTCGCCGAAGTAAACTGCTCGGTCACCCTGGGCATTTTCCGCGAATACACCGGTTGCAAGGCATGAGCACTCCCGAGACCTTCCTGATCGCGATGACGATCATCTTTACCATGCCGTGGCTGCTCTGGCGCTTCGGCAACATGGACTACTACGCGCCGCTGGTGGTCGTGCAGATCATCGCCGGCATCCTGCTGGGACCGGGCATCCTCGGCCGCGCCTTCCCCGACTATTACGCTTTCATCTTCAACCCGGCCGTCATCCAGTCGCTGAACGGCATCGCCTGGTGGGCGGTGATGCTGTTCGTGATGATCGCCGGCATTGAGCTGGATTTGAAGAAGGCCTGGGTACACCGACGCGAGTCCGGCATCACCGCCGGCCTGGCGCTCGGTACGCCGCTCGTCTTCGGCTGCGCGGCGGCGGTCGTGCTGCTCGGTTTCGACGGCTGGATGGGGCCGAAGGCGATGACCTGGCAATTCGTGCTCGGCGTTGGCATGGCCTGCGCGGTGACGGCCCTGCCCATCCTGATCCTTCTCATGGAAAAGCTGGACATCCTGCGCCAGCCGATCGGCCAGCGCATCCTGCGCTACGCCAGCCTCGACGACGTCGCGATCTGGGGCGTGCTGGCCCTGATCCTGATGGACTGGGAGCGGGTCGGCCGGCAACTGGCCTTCCTTGTCGTCTTCGCCGTCGCCGCTTATGTCTTCCGCCGGCTGATGGCACGCATCGCCGAGCGCGACCGCTGGTACGTCGCGCTGATCTGGCTGGCCGCCTGTGCGTTCGGCGCCGACTGGTCCGGCCTGCACTTCATGGTCGGTGCCTTCCTCGCCGGCGCGATCATGGAGGCCGGCTGGTTCGACCAGGCCAGGATGGACCTGCTGCGCCATCATGTCCTCTTGGTCATCATGCCGGTGTTCTTCCTCTCCACCGGCCTGCGCACCAACTGGAACGTCGGCGGCGAGGCGGTGTTCGCCGCAGCGGCGCTGCTGCTGGTCGCCTCCGTCGCCGGCAAGCTGATCGGCATCCGGATCGCCGGCCGCATCCTGCGCTGGACGCCGGGCGAGGCGGCTATCATCGGCTGGCTGCTGCAGACCAAGGCGCTGATCATGATCATCTTCGTCAACATCCTGCTCGACAAGGCCATCATCAGCAGCGAAACCTTCACCGCCCTCTTGCTGATGGCGGTGGCGAGCACCATGCTGACCGTACCGATGGTGGCGCCGAAGCTGGCACGCCTGCAGGAACTGGTCCGGCGCGCCGCGTGAGGGTTTGAATCAGATCAGCGCACCGTTGATCGAGATGACCTGTCCGGAGATATAGGCCGCCTTGTCGGAAGCGAGGAAGGCGACCAGTTCGGCGACTTCCTCCGGCTGGCCGGCACGCTGCATCGGCACCAGCTTCCTGATCGCCTCGGCGTCGAATGCGCCGGCTATCATCCCGGTCTCGATGACGCCGGGCGCCACCACGTTGACCGAGATGCCGCGGCTGGCGAGCTCCAGCGCGAGCGACTTGCTGGCCGCGTGCAGGGCGCCCTTGGCGGCCGAATAGTTGACCTGGCCGCGGTTGCCTGCGACCGCGGCGACCGACGACAGGTTGACGATGCGGCCCCAGCGCGTGCGGATCATCGGCAGCGTCAGCGGCTGGGTGACGTTGAAGAATCCGTTCAGCGAGACGTCGATCACGCGGTCCCACTGTTCCCCGGACATGCCGGGGAACACCGCGTCGTCGTGGATGCCGGCGTTGTTGACCAGGATCTGGATGGCGCCGTCTTCGAGCAGGGTATCGAGCGCGGCGGCGGTCGCGGCGCGGTCGGTGACGTCGAAGGCGACGGCTTCGGCGCTGCCGCCGGCTGCGCGGATCTCGGCGACGACGGCGGCAGCCTTGTCCAGGCTGCGGTTGGCGTGGACCAGAACATGGTGGCCGTCGGCGGCGAGGCGCTTGCAGATCGCGGCGCCGATGCCGCCGCTGCCGCCGGTGACGAGGGCGCGTTTCATGATGAGGTTTCCTTCACAGGGCGGCGACTTTCATAGGGCTGCAGCGTCGAGTACCACGGCGGCGCGGCCTTCGAGCAGGCAGCGGCCGGCGTGGGCGAGCGAGAATTGATAGAGGACGTGGTTGCCGTCGCCGGACAGGCGTTCGGCGCGCACCTCCAGCGCGCCGGGCAGGTCGTCGAGGCGGGCGACATGCAGCGCGACGCTGCGCACGCTGGTGAGATAACCCTGGCGCGGCGGCGCATCGTCTCCGGCGATCAGCGCGCCGTGCACCGCCATCGCCTGCGCGGCGTATTCGATGCCTGCGGCGGCGCCCAGCCGCCCTTCGGCACGCAGCGGATTGGTTGGGCTCGTGTGGCTCACGGCGCGGCAGACGATCACGGTGTCCGACCAGTCCAGCACCGCGTCGAGCAGGCACATGTCGGCCTGATGCGGGATGTGGGCGGCGATCCAGCGCGGGTCTAGCATGGCTCGACGTCCACCCTGAGCTGCATCGGCGGCAGGTAGTCGAGACAGACGCTGCCGCGCGCGCCGTTCGCCAGATGCTTGAGCAGCGGCAGCGCACGCAGGGCCGGGATGGACGTGCGCAGGGCCTCCAGCTCGGCATCGGCCAGCTTTTCGGCTGCGTCGTCGGTCGGGCTGACATGGATCGCTGCCAGCGCACGCGCACTGCGCTCGGCGTTCAGCAGCAGCGCGACGCCGCCGCAATCGGGCGTGTCGCGCTTGGCGTGCAGCGGCTCGGGGTATTCGCTGTCGTAGGCGATCAACAGCACCGGCTGGTGTGCGAGCGCCAACTGCGCGAGCGCGTCGAGGAGCCCCGCGCCGAAGCTGGCGTCGAACGCGCAGATGACCTGGCAGGGCGCCATCGAGCCGGTGGCGATGCCCCAGTAGCCGGCGGCGGCGTTGTGTACCGAGTTGTGGAAGCGCGTCGGCGAGATCTGGCGGTCGTCGCTCGCCAGCTGTTCGCACAGCGCGTGGCAGTTGTAGCCGTCGGCGCCAGACGCGGTGAACACCGTCGCCAGCTGCGCCGCGTCGGCACTCGCCTGGGCGACCGCTTCCAGCCCGACGGCCAGACTCAACTTGACGACGCGGCTGGCGCGGCGGCGCTCGGCCGGCGGCAGCAGGGCCGGCGCCGGCAACACCGAGGGCGCGGCGGTGAAGGGC
>DATCTE010000213.1:0-4678 GCA_036568085.1 Thiobacillus sp. | reverse complement strand
ATGATAGCGCCTCAACCGAGCATTGCAGATGCCGCAACGACAATAGGGTTTCAGCCGCCGCAAAGAAAAAGGGCCGGTGTGACCCGACCCCGATTCCTTGATTTATTGGTCGGGGCGAGAAGATTCGAACTTCCGACCCCTTGCACCCCATGCAAGTGCGCTACCAGGCTGCGCTACGCCCCGACGAAGCCCGAGATTCTAACAGAGGAGCGGCGCTCGACGGAAGCCCGTCAGCCCAATATTTTCAATATGGCCGAGATTTCGGCACGCAGTTTGCCAGTATCCAGTACAGCCGCAACTGGCGCGGGCGCTGTCTCGGGAATCGCCTCGGCATCATGCTCAAGGCGCTGCCGCGCGCCGCTGATGGTGAAGCCTTCTTCGTACAGCAGTTCGCGGATGCGGCGGATCAGCAGGACTTCATGGTGCTGGTAATAACGCCGGTTGCCGCGCCGCTTGACCGGACGCAATTGGGTGAATTCCTGCTCCCAGTAGCGCAATACATGCGCCTTGACGGCGCACAACTCGGATACTTCACCGATGGTGAAATAGCGTTTGGCCGGGATCGGCGGGAGTTCACTCCGTGCTGGGCGTTCCAACCTGGGCGCCTTCGACTTGCGACTTGAGTTTCTGGCTGGCGTGGAAGGTCACCACGCGACGCGCGGAAATCGGCATTTCTTCGCCGGTTTTTGGATTGCGGCCGGGACGCTGCGGTTTTTCGCGGCACTGAAAATTGCCGAAACCGGACAGTTTGACGATGTCGCCCTTCTCGAGCGACAGACGGATTTCGTCGAAAAACGACTCGACGACGTCCTTGGCCTCGCGCTTGTTCAGACCCACTTTTTCGAACAGCAATTCGGCCAGATCAGCTTTGGGGAGGGTGGTCATGCTTGTATGTTTGTCTGGGATGGCTGGTAAAAAATCGCGTCAGGCTCGCGCCAACTCGATTCTTGCGCTAAGCACGCAAACTGGCATTGCACTGACGAAGCGCGGCACTGACCAGTTTCTGCACTGCATCCTCCACATCCTGATCCGTCAATGTGCGTTCAGTATCTTGCATAACTACCCGGATAGCAAGGCTTTTTTGGTTTTCTGCCACGCCTTTTCCACGGTAATCGTCGAATACCTCGATCGACTGGACCCGACCCGGCGCAACCTCACGCAAGACGGCCAGCAGTTCACCGGCCGGCGTATGGGCATCCAGCACAAACGCCAGGTCGCGCCGCACCAGTGGGAAACGCGACAGGCTCGCATGACGCGGCAGGCCGCGCTGGACGAGCACATGGCTGTCGAGTTCGAACAGTACCGGCACGGCGGGCAGGTCGAATGCCTGCACCAGTCGCGGGTGCAGCGCGCCGATCCAGCCGATGGCCCGACCATTGCCCCACACCTCGGCACACTGCCCAGGATGCAGCGCAGGATGCGTACCGCGCCGCGTATCGAGCGCATGCCCGAACAAGCGCTCGAGGTCGCCCTTGAGGTCGAAGAAATCGACGCGGCGCGACGGCACGCCCCACTGCTCAGGCAACACGTCGCCATAGACCAGCCCGCCCAGTTTCATCGGCTGCTCGGCCTGCGACGCATACACCCGCCCCAGTTCGAATATCCGCACGCGTTCCTGCTGACGGTTGAGGTTGTGGCGCAGCGTCTCGATCAGGCCGCCCCACAGGGTGGTGCGCATCGCCGACAGCTGACTGGCGATGGGATTGGCCAGCGGCAGCGGACGCGCCTCGGCATCGAGCGCCGTTTCCCACGCCGGGTCAACGAAGCTGTAGGTGATGACTTCCTGATAATCCAGGTCAACCAGCATCTGGCGCAGGCTATCGTCGGCCAGCACGGTTTCGTCCTGCGGCAGCATGCGCGACGGGGCGGCCGGCGGCTGCGCCGGAATATTGTCGTAGCCGAACAGGCGTACCGCCTCCTCGATCAGGTCTTCCTCGATCGCGAGGTCGAAGCGGAAACTCGGCGGAGTGACGATCAGGCGATCATCCTGGCGCTCCACGCGGGCGCCGAGCGCGGCGAGGTCGCGCGCCACCTGATCGGCGTCGATCTCGATCCCGGCCACGCGCTTGAGGCGCGCCAGGCGCAGCGTGATCGGCTGCCGTTGCGGCAACGCGGCCGCTGCCTCGGTGATCGGGCCGGCTTGCCCCCCGCAGATGTCGATCAGCAGTTGCGTCGCACGCTCCATTGCCTGGCGGGTGGCGCCGAAATCGACGCCGCGCTCGAAGCGATGCGACGAATCGGTGGACAGGCCCAACCGGCGCGCACGGCCGGCGATTGCCGTCGGCGCGAAGAACGCGGCCTCGAGAAATACATCGACCGTGAAACGCTCCACGCTGGTCGGTTGTCCGCCCATGATCCCGGCCAGGGCCACCGGGCCGCCGGCATCGGCGACCACCAGCATGTCGGGCGCAAGCTCGGCGGTCTGGCCGTTCAGCAGCTCGAGCGTTTCACCGGGGCGCGCCAGCCGCACCTCGATGCCGCCGTTGAGGCGCGACAGGGCGAAGGCATGCATCGGCTGCCCGAGTTCGAGCAGCACGTAATTGGTGATGTCGACCGGCGCCAGCAGCGGGCGAATGCCGCTGCGTTCCAGCCGTTCCGCCATCCAGCGCGGGGTGGTGGCCTGCGCATTGATGCCGCGCACCACGCGTCCCAGATAGCGCGGACAGGCGTCAGCAGCCGACACCTGCACCGGCACCGTGTCCTGAATCCGGCTCTCGATCTCGACGATCTGCGGCAGCCGCACCTCGGCGCCGGTGATCGCGCCCACCTCCCGCGCCAGCCCCTGCATCGACAGGCAGTCCGCACGGTTGGGGGTGAGCTTCAGGGTGATGAGGGTATCGTCGAGATTCAACCAGGTGCGGAAATCCTCGCCCACCGGCGCGTCATCCGGCAACACCATCAAGCCGTCCGCCGCCCCTTCCAGCCCCAGCTCCCTGGTCGAGCAGAGCATGCCGAAGGACTCGACGCCGCGCACCTTGGCGACCTTGATCTCGATCCCGGGCAGCTTCGCCCCCGGGCGCGCGCACGGTACCTTGAGGCCGGCCGCCGCATTCGGCGCGCCGCACACGATGGTGACCGGTGTCGCTTCGCCGACGTCGACCTGGCACACGCGCAGGCGGTCGGCGTCGGGATGCTTCTCAGCCGACAGGATCTCGGCCACCACCACATTGTTGAATGGCGGCGCGGCGGGCGTCAGAGCTTCCACCTCCAGCCCGGCCATGGTCACGACATGGGCGAGTTGAGCGGTATCCAGCGGGGGATTGACGAGATTGCGCAGCCAGGATTCAGGAAATTGCATGATGAATGCGCCCTAATTAATTGAATTGCTTCAGGAAGCGAAGATCATTCTCAAAGAACAAGCGCAGGTCGTCGACGCCGTATCGCAGCATCGCCAGGCGTTCGACGCCGAGGCCAAACGCGAAGCCGACGAACCGCTCGGTGTCGATATTGACGTGCCTGAATACATTCGGATGCACCATGCCGCAGCCCAGCACTTCCAGCCAGCCGGTGTGCGAACACACGCGGCAGCCTTCGCCGCCGCACATCACGCAGCCGATGTCCATTTCGGCCGAGGGCTCGGTAAACGGGAAGAACGACGGCCGGAAGCGCACCGGCAGGTCGTCGCGCTCGAAGAAGTTGCGCATGAAATCGGCGAGCACCCCCTTGAGGTCGGCGAACGACACCGACTCGTCGACCCACAGGCCCTCGATCTGGTGGAACATCGGCGTGTGCGTGACATCGGAATCGCAGCGATACACCCGTCCCGGCGCGATGATGCGCAGCGGTGGCTGGTGGGTCTGCATGTGGCGCACCTGTACCGGCGAGGTGTGAGTGCGCAGCAGTTCGCCGCTCTGCAGATAGAAGGTGTCGTGCATTGCCCGCGCCGGATGGTCTTCGGGAATGTTGAGCGCAGTGAAGTTGTAGAAATCGGTCTCGATTTCGGGCCCGGTGGCCACCTCGAAGCCGATCGAGCGGAACAGCGCCTGGATGCGCGCCAGCGTGCGCGATACCGGATGCAAGCCGCCACGTGACAGGCCCCGTCCCGGCAGCGTCACGTCCAGGGTCTCTGCCGCCAGTTGGCGGTCCAGTTCAGCCTGTTGCAGGGCTTCGCGGCGGGCCTTCAGCGCCGACTCGACCGCCTGCTTGGCTTCGTTGATGCGGGCGCCGGCGGTCTTGCGTTCGTCGGCGGGCATCGCGCCCAGGCTCTTCAGCAGGTCGGTCAACTGGCCGCTCTTGCCGAGGTAGACCGCCTTGACCTGTTCCAGTGCCGGCAGATCGGCGCAGCCCTGGATGGCGGCAAGGGCTTCGGCAACGATTTCGTTCGGATTGCGCATGGCAGTGATTAGGAAAATCTCAAATTTGTCCACGAAGGACACGAAGCGCACCAATCAAACACGGTCTTCGTGTTCTTCGTGGAAAAACGTTTTCAAGGCAGCACCAACAAAAAAAGGCCTTGCGGCCTTTTCTTGTTGCTTCGGTACCGCTTACGCAGCGAGCTTGGCCTTGACCTGATCAACGATCTTGGCAAAGGCTTCCTTGTCGAAGATCGCGATGTCGGACAGCACCTTGCGGTCGATCCCGATTTCGGCGCGGGAGAGGCCGTTCATGAACACACTGTAGGTCAGACCGTGCTGACGCGAAGCGGCGTTGATACGGGCAATCCACAGCGCGCGGAACT
>DATCTE010000212.1:0-5829 GCA_036568085.1 Thiobacillus sp. | reverse complement strand
GGCCTCGGCCGGCTGCACCCCAACAAGGGCTGGGCCGATCTGCTCGACGCCTTTGCCCGCCTGCCCGCATCGTCCAGGGGGGCGCCCCTGCATTTATTGATGGTTGGCGATGGCCCCTTGCGCAAGGATCTGGAACAACTGTCCGGACAACTGGGGATTGCAGCGCGCGTCCACTGGGCCGGCTGGCAGAACGACCCTGCGCCGTACTACCAGCTGGCCGATGTATTCGTGTGCGCTTCGGTGCACGAGCCGCTCGGCAACGTCATCCTGGAAGCCTGGGCCAACCGGGCTTTGGTGGTGTCCACCCGTGCGCAGGGTCCGCTTGAATTGATGCAGGACGGCGTCAACGGGCTGTTGGCGCCGCTGGCCGATGCGGCGGGGCTGGCCGACGTATTGCGCACCGCACTGGTACTCGATGACGAACACGGGGCACGGATGATCGAGTCTGGATATGGCGAAGTGACGCGCCACTATTCGGAGGCGGCGATCGTGTCCGACTACACCGTGCTCTATGCGGATCTGCTGAATCAGTCCACCGGCAGCGGCGCCGGCCGGTGCAGCAGATAACCCTGCACGAAGTCCACGCCCATGTTCTTCAGGCTGGCCAACTCGGCTTCGGTTTCGACCTGTTCGGCGATGGTCTGCTTGCCCAGTTCATGCCCCAGCGTGTGCATGGCCTTGACGATGGCGAGCTTTTCGCGGTCGTGGTTCATTCCGCGCACAAAGTCGCCGTCGATCTTGAGATAGGCCACCGGCAGGCGCTTCAGATAACCGAACGATGACTGTCCCTTGCCGAAGTCATCCAGCGCGAACTGGATGCCGCGCGACTTCAGCGCCAGAATCAGGCGCTCGCAGGCATCCAGACTGTCGATGGCGGCGGTTTCGGTCACCTCGAAGCTGATCCGCGAAGGATCGAAGTGGTACTGGTCGATTTCCTCGAGAATGAATTCCGCCGTGCCCGGATCGCTGAGGCTGCGCCCCGACAGGTTCAGCGCATAACAGGCCTCATCGTCCGGATGGGTATCGAGGTAGGCGAAGAAATTGCGGATCACCCAGCGATCGAAACTGGGCGCCAATCCATAACGCTCGGCGGCAGGCAGGAATTCCCCCGGTGAAATGATCGTGCCATCCTCGCCCCGCAGGCGCAGCAGGATTTCGTAATGCTGCGTCGTGTTGTGCGGCGACAGGGCGACTTTCTGCTGGCGATACAGGACAAACCGGTGCGCCTCGAACGCCTTGGTGATGGCGCCGACCCACTGCATTTCGTCGTTTATTTTCTGGAGGGCGGGATGGGTTTTTTCGTAGACCTGGATCGCGTTGCTGCCAAGCGACTTGGCGTGGTAGCACGCGGTATCGGCCTGCGCCAGGATCTCGCCGATGTCGGTCATGCCACTGTGCAGTTCGGTCACCCCGAAGCTCACCCCGAGACGAAATACCTTGTCGTCCCACTCGAATCGGAAACGGCTGATTTCGTCACGCAGGCCCTGTATGTGATCCAGCGCTGCGGGCAGCGTGGAGTCGGCAAACAGCAGGCCGAACTCGTCTCCGCCCAGCCGCGCCAGGTAATGATTCTTGCCTTCCGCGCGGCGCGCCATGATAGCGGTCAGGCGTTGCAGCAAGGCATCGCCGGCACGGTGGCCGCAGGTGTCGTTGACCAGCTTGAATCGATCCAGGTCGATGTAGCAGAAAATGAAATGCCGCGCCTCCTGCTGCACGCTGCGCAAGGCCTCACCCAGCTTGTCCTCCATCGTGCGACGGTTCCACAGGCCGGTGAGATGGTCGCGTTCGGCCTGCCAGGCCAGCCGCTGCATCAGGCTGCGTCGCTCGCTCTCGTCCTGGAACACCAGCACGCCGCCCTGGACCTTGCCGTCGCCGGAACGAATCGGCGCGGCCGTATCGCTGATCGCAATCGTCGCGCCATCCTGACGCCGGATCACCGCATGGTTGCCCAGTTCGATCACCGTATTGCGCCGCAGTGCCAGTTCGAGCGGGTTGGCCACAGGCGAGCCGCTTTGCTCGTCGATCAGCGGCAACACCTCGGACACCTGTTGGCCTTGCGCATCGGCGCTGCTGAAGCCGGTCAGTTCTTCCGCCTTGGGATTGAGAAACTCGATCCGTCCGTCCGCATCGGTGACCACCACGGCATCCGCAATGGATTCGATCGTCACCCGCAGGCGTTCCTTTTCAACCAGCAGTTCGTCATGCTCGCGTTCCAGCGCAGCCACCAGCCGGCCGACATGATCGGCCATATGGTTGAACGCCAGCTTGGTTTCGCGCACCTCGGGCGGCGAACCGTACGCCAGGCTGGCGCGTGCGGTGAAGTCGCCGCGCTCAATCGCCCGCGCGGCCGTGCGCAGGGCATACAGGCCGCGCAGGTTCACCTGCAGCAGCCAGCGCAGTAACAGCATGACGCCGAGCAGGCTGCCGATCGCCAGCAGGGTGAAACGCACCGCCAGCACCCACAAACCCTGGATGGTTGGTGCGGCGTCCAGCGCAACCGAAATCGTGCCGTAGGACGTACCGCCCACTAACAGTTCGGATTGCACCCGGGATGCACGGATATCCACGAGCGCGGCAAACCATGCCGGATAGCTCTGCGGATCAGGTGGCGTATCCGACTCATAGGCGACCTGCCGGGACGTGAAACGCACCTTCAGGATGCGGAAACGATCCACGCGTGCCTGGATGGCCTGTTCGATCGCGGGGTAATCGCGCAGCAGCGCCTGATCCTGGATCGCCGTCATGATCGCACCCAGTTCACGCTGGGCGCCCGCGTCGAGATTCTGCTGCGCGCGCGTCGTGAGCGGCAGCCCCAGTGCCGCCAGCGCCACCCCATACATCACCAGCACCAGCACGAACACCGCGCCCAGAATGCGCACATGCAGGCTGTAACGTGTGCTGCGCACCGCCTGCAGATCACTCATTCACGGGCACCCGGGTATGCTTGAAGAACGTCAGGTAGTTGGCGTAGTCCTGGTCATTCGCTGCGACAAAACCGCGTGCCTTCGACAAACCCAATGATTGGGCCGCGAGCTGCAACACGCGCTGTCCCTCCGGGTCGCGCGCCATGTCGACAAAAGCCTGGCGAACCTTGTTGCCATCCGCCGCACTGACTCGTGGCGACACCATCACCGCGAGGTCGAAGTAGGGTTCCGACTCGGCCAGCACCCGATATTTCAACTGGCGCCGCTGGGCGAAACCGGTCATGACCTGATCGTTCACGCCGGCAGCGGCCACCTGGCCCGACTCGAGCTGTCCCATCGCCGCTTCCTGGTTGCCGGAAAACAGCGGCGTGACCTTGACCCCGGTACGCAACAGCGCATCCATCGGCACGTAGTACCCGGTGAAGCCATAGGGATTGGCAAAGGCGACGGGCTTGCCGGCCAGTTCGTTCAATGTTCTGACCGTCGAACCGGCGAGCACCACCACCTGCCCGCGGATCCCGCGCGAATCCTGTCTGGCCAGGACGCGCCAGCCCAGCCGATGCCGTTTCGGCGTGAACAGGTGGTTGGTATAGGCAAAATCCAGCTTGCCGGCCACCACGCGGTCGGTGGTTTCGTTGGCGGTGCGCCCGATGTGCAACTCCAGCGGCACCCCCGAACGTGCCGACACATAATTCAGGATTGGATTCCAGTACGCTGCGGTGGCTTGCAGGCTCCGCTGGTTGAGCACGCCAAACGCGTAGGGTTCGGGCGGGGCAGCCTGACCCACGGTGCTCACCAGCAAGGCCAGGCACATCCAGATTTTCCTCATGTTGTCTCCGTTATCCTTATCTTGTTATTGACCGGCTGTTTTTATCGGGCAGGCAAAAAGCGCTCCTGGCAGCTCACCCCAAGCAAACAGGGGCGTTTTGCGGTCGTACCGCGATAACGGACAAAGGTCCCCAATATTGAATCCGCATGGATGGCATGAACCAGGGCCTGTTAACACGAATTTCGCGCCTGCGGCGAGGCCGATTCGGGGATGAGCCCGCGAAGCGAGGCGCGCCGCTGTGTCATTCACAGCAAGCGACTTGCGACAAAGGGCGCAACCCGAATCGGCCCGCCCCCTCCGGGTTGCCGAAAAATTAGTGTTAATAGGCCCTACAATCGCTGCACCTTTCCCTTCGCAGCTGGAGACCATCATCAACTGCCTGCTCTTTACCGAAAACAAGGCCCAGCCGATCGCATTCGACGACATCAGCGAGCATGTCGGGCAGCCGGGCAGTTTCATCTGGGTCGAACTGAAATCGCCGGACAGCCAGACCATCACCCGCCTGGGCCAGGAACTCGGCCTGCACGCGCTGGCGCTGGAAGACGCGATTTCGACACACCAGCGGCCCAAACTGGAGGAGTACGACGGGCACATTTTCATTGCCGCGCGCACGGCGCAGCTATGGGAGTCGCGCCTGGAACTCGGCGAAACGCATTTGTTCGTGGGCGGCAATTACGTCATCGCCATCCGCCACGACAGCGGCAGCGGCTACCAGCGGGTAAGCGAGCGCCTGCAACGTCCACCTAACGGCATCAAGGCGGCCACGCCTTACGCGCTGTATCTGGTGCTCGATCTCATCGTCGACCAGTTCAGGCCGGTCATCGACGGCATGCAGGAGCGCTTCCATTCGCTGGAGAGCCAGTTGATGAGCGGCGCCCAACCGGGACGCGACATGCTGGAACAACTCTACGAAATGAAGCGCGACCTGACCGCGTTGCGCGACGCCACCGAACCGATGCAGGAAATCTCGCTGAACCTGTTTCGCCTGCACCCGGAACTGTCCACCAAGGAACTCAAGGCGTACTACCGCGACATCCACGACCATGCGGTACGGGTGTCGGCCGCCATCGACCGCCTGCGCGCCTCGACGTCCGACGCCATGCAGTTCCATCTCGCCTCGCTGTCGGTGAAGCAGAACGAATCGGTGCAGAAGCTAGCCGGCTGGGGTGCGCTGCTCGCATTGCCCACAGTGGTGTTCAGCCTCTATGGCATGAATTTCGTCGACATGCCCGAACTGAAGTGGCCATGGGCCTACCCGGCCCTGCTGCTGCTGACCGGCACGGCGGTTCTGGTGTTGTATCGGCGGCTCAAGCAGCGCGGCTGGATCTAGTACGACAACCCGTAAGTTTCGCTATGTTCGACGCGCCCCGCATCGCCGATTGCTTTGTCGCTCATCCTCGCCATAGCTACGGCTATGGCTGCGGTTCGCTTCGCGCACTCGGCGCGCGGATGCGCGTCTCGGCATGTACGCAAACTTACGGGTTGTCGTACTAGTCACTTCCACTCGGCGTGCGCATAGCGGACGCGTGTGCCGGCCTGTTCGTCCTGCTCCAGCCAGACCACGTGCAGCACGCCTGCGGCATCCAGCGTGGCGGCCGGGTCGGACTGCACACCGGGTCCGGCCGCCGCCGGGACCGCCACGTTGTCGCCGAACACCTCGCCGTCCCAATCCGCCATCCAGACGTCCGGGGTGCCGTCGCGCGCGTCGTCCCACAGCGCCAGCAGCCGTCCATCGGCAGCGCCGACGATCTGCGCATGCCATTGCGCCATGTTGTCGCCGAAGCTGTCCTGCACCTTGACGTTGGGGCCGAAGTGGCGCGTGCCGGAATCGAATGCCGCATAGACGTCATAGCCCGAGAGGAAGTCGCGCTTGTCGAGCCAGACGGCGACGACCCCCTGCGCGCCCCAGGCCGTCAGCGTCGGCCGCATCGCGCCCGTGCCCGCGCCCAGTCCCAGGGACCTGCCCAGGCCACCGCCCTTGGGCAGGTCGTTCAGGCGAACCGGCGGCGCAAAACTGCGGCCATCCTCGCTGTGGCTGGTCAGCGGCACGGTGTGGCGGTCGCGGCGGTCTTCCCA
>DATCTE010000211.1:0-2382 GCA_036568085.1 Thiobacillus sp. | reverse complement strand
TTGTTCAGCAGCAGCACGCCATCGATCGGCTGACGTTGCGCTTTCACTCGTCCTTGGGATGCCGGGCGTCTTCGGCGACGGCGGATTCGATCAATTGGGTGAGCTCGATGCCGCGCTCGACCGAGCGGTCATAGACGAAAGTGAGTTTGGGTACCACGCGCAACTGCATGCGGTGCGACAACTGCGAGCGCAGAAAGCCGCTCGCGCGTTGCAGGCCCTGCAGGCAGGCAGCATGCTCGTCCTCGCCGCCCAGGGTGGTGAAGAAGACCTTGGCAAACTCCATGTCGCGGTTGACCTCCACCTCGGTGATGGTCAGCATGCCGACGCGCGGATCCTTCACTTCCTGCCGGATCAGCTCCGGCAGTTCGCGCTGGATCTGGTCGGCGACGCGGCGGGCTCGGGGGAAGTCTTTGGGCATGATTGTTGGGGGCTAGGAGTTAGGAATCAGGGGCTAGGGAAGAAGGCGCGCGGCTGTGCCGTGCACATTCCCTAGATCCTAGACCCTAGATCCAAGCTCCTCGATCCTCACAGCGAACGCGCCACCTCGACCACCTCGAACACTTCGAGGATGTCGCCTTCCTGGATGTCGTTGAAGTTCTTCAGCGAGAGGCCGCACTCGAAGTTGGCCTTGACTTCCTTGACGTCGTCCTTGAAGCGCTTGAGCGAATCGAGTTCGCCCTGGTGGATCACCACGTTGTTGCGCAGCACGCGCACGCCGGCATTGCGTTTGATCACGCCATCCGTCACGTAGCAGCCGGCGATGGTGCCAACCTTGGAAATGACGAACACCTGGCGGACTTCCACGGTGCCGATGACGCTTTCCTTCTTCTCCGGTGCCAGCATGCCGGACAGCGCGGCTTTCACCTCATCCACGGCTTCATAGATGATGTTGTAGTAGCGGATGTCGACGCCGTTGGATTCGGCGAGCTTGCGGGCCGACGCATCGGCACGCACGTTGAAGCCGATCAGCACCGCCTTCGAGGCGAGGGCCAGGTTGACGTCGGATTCGGTGATCGCGCCCACACCGCTGTGGATGATGTTGACCTTGACCTCGTCGGTGGACAGCTTGCCGAGCGCGTGCGCCAGACCTTCGTAGGAGCCCTGCATGTCGGCCTTGAGGATGATGGGCAACTGCTGGACTTCGCCCTGGCCCATCTGCTCGAACATCGATTCCAGCTTGGCTGCCTGCTTTTTCGCCAGTTGCACGTCGCGGAACTTGCCCTGACGGAACAGCGCGATTTCGCGGGCCTTGCGTTCGTCCGGCAGCACCATCATGTCTTCGCCTGCCTGCGGTACGTCGGACAGGCCCTGGATCTCGACCGGGATCGACGGGCCGGCTTCGTTCACCGTCTTGCCGGCTTCGTCAAGCATGGCGCGCACGCGGCCGTAGACCTGGCCTGCCAGCACCATGTCGCCGCGCTTGAGCGTGCCGGATTGCACCAGCAGCGTGGCGACCGGGCCCTTGCCCTTGTCCAGTCTCGCCTCGATGACGATGCCCTTGGCGGGGCCGTCGGCCGCCGCCTGCAGCTCCAGCACCTCGGCCTGCAGCAGGATGGCGTCGAGCAGGCCGTCGATGTTGGTGTTGGCCTTGGCCGACACTTCGACGAACTGGGTGTCGCCGCCCCATTCTTCAGGCGTGACGCCTTGGGCAACGAGTTCCTGGCGGATGCGCTCGGGACTGGCATCGGGTTTGTCGATCTTGTTCACCGCCACCACCAGCGGTACGCCCGCTGCCTTGGCGTGGTGGATGGCTTCGATCGTCTGTGGCATCACGCCGTCGTCCGCTGCCACCACCAGCACTACGATGTCGGTCGCTTTCGCGCCGCGTGCACGCATGGCGGTAAACGCCTCGTGACCCGGGGTGTCGAGGAAGGTGATGACGCCCTTTTCGGTTTCGACGTGATAGGCGCCGATGTGCTGGGTGATGCCGCCGGCTTCGCCGCTGGCCACCCGGGTGCGCCGGATGGTGTCGAGCAGCGAGGTCTTGCCGTGGTCGACGTGACCCATCACCGTGACGACCGGCGGCCGCGCGAGCACTTCATGCTCGCTTACTTCACCTGTGTCGATGAGGAAGGCTTCCGGCGTATCGAGCGCGGCCGGCTTGCCGATGTGTCCCATTTCCTCAATGACGATAATCGCGGTTTCCTGGTCGAGTACCTGGTTGATGGTCACCATGCTGCCCAGCTTCATCAGGGCCTTGATGACTTCGGCCGCCTTCACCGACATCTTGTGGGCCAGTTCGGCGACGGTAATCGTTTCGGGCACCAGCACCTCGCGCACGATCGGCTCGGTCGGGGCAACGAAGGTGGTTTCTTCGTGGCCGGATTTGGATTTGCCCTTGCGGCCGCGCCAGCCTGCGTCAGGCGCAGCGCCGCCACGGGT
>DATCTE010000210.1:0-4089 GCA_036568085.1 Thiobacillus sp. | reverse complement strand
GCCTGACCGGCGGCGAGCCGCTGCTGCGCCGCAACATCGCCGAACTCGCCGGGCGTATCGCCACCCTGCCCGGTATCGAGGATCTGTCGCTGTCCACCAACGCCACCCAGCTCGACAAGCACGCGCTGGCACTCAAGGCTGCCGGGGTGACACGGCTCAACGTTAGCCTCGATTCGCTGCAGCAGGCACGGGTGGAACAGATCAACGGTCGCGACGTGCTCGCCCGGGTGATGGCAGGCTTGTCCGCCGCGCAGGACGCCGGTTTCGCGCCGATCAAGCTCAACATGGTGGCCTTGCGCGGCACCAACGACGACGAGATCGACGAGATGGTCGCGTTCTGCATGGAGCGGGGCTTCGTGCTGCGGTTGATCGAGGCGATGCCGATGGGCACCACCGGCCGCAACGCCGAATACCTCGATCTGCAGCCAGTGAAGGAACGTCTGCGCGCGCAGTTCAATCTGGTCGAAACCACCCTGCCCGGCGCCGGGCCTGCGCGCTATCTCGGCACACCGGATGGCCGCTTCAACGTCGGCTTCATCACCCCGATCTCGCAGCATTTCTGCGAGACCTGCAATCGCATCCGCGTCGCCGTCGACGGCACCGCCTACATGTGCCTGGGGCAGGACGAGAAATTCGAATTCCGCCCGCTGCTGCGCAGCGGCTGTTCGGACGCCGAACTCGATGCGGCAATCCTCAATGCGATCAACCTCAAGCCCGAACGCCACGAATTCCGCGAAGCGCCGCACAAGATCCTGCGCTTCATGTCGATGACCGGCGGCTGAGGCCGACTCAATCCGTGCTCGCGGTACGAAAACCGGCGTAGGGATCGCGCCGGTCCGGCAGGTAGAAATTGCGGAAACCGGGGTATTTCAGCGCCCCATCGGTCACCGGCCCGCCACCGCGCAATTCCCCATGCGTGTGGAACCAGGGCTGCGAATAGTCGCGGTAGGGATCGGGGGCGAAGCCCGGATACGGTGCGAACGGATCGCGCAGCCACTCCCACGCACCGCCCCAGTCGAACGCCTGCTGCGCCGTCGCGCGCTGCCACTGCGCAGCCGTGGGCAGGCGCCGGCCCTGCCACGCCGCGCAGGCCTCAGCTTCGTAACGGTTCACGTGCAGCATGGGCACCGCTTCGCCGAGCGGCAGCCAGCGATCGAAGCGGCGCACCTGCCAGCTGCCCTTTTCCTGCCGCCAGTACAGCGGATGGCTGGCATCGCTGGCCGTGCGCCAGGCCCAGCCGGCCTCCGACCACAGCGTCTTGCGCTGGTAACCGCCTGCATCGACGAATTCGGCGAAGGCCGTCTCCGACACCGGGCTTGCGTCGATGTCGAACGCGGAAACCGGCACCGTGTGGCGCCATTTTTCATTGTCGAAGATGAAGCCGGCGTCGGGTCCGCTGCCGAGTTCCACCTCCCCACCAGGAAGCGTCAGGCGCTGTGCAGACTGGGGGACGGCGAGGTCCGCAAGCGCGGGCGGCGCATAGCCGAGGTTCTGGAACGCCATCCACCACGCCTCGATGTGCATCAGCTCGTGATAGAGACACAGTTCGGCGAAGTAGGCGATGTCGTTGTCGAGTCCGTTGCGCAAGCGGGTGGCCACGGTGACAGCAACCTGTTCCGCATAATCGTCGACTGCAGCCGGCTGCAGCAAGGCCAAGTCCCAGCGGGTGTCGTGCGGCACGCTGGAGGAATCGTAGAGCGCGTCGGCGCCACGCAGCAGGCTGGGGCCGCAGGTGCCGTCGGGCCGTTCGCGCAGGCACCAGCGTTCCTGGAACCAGACGATGTGCCCGTATTCCCACAGCGGCGGGTTCAGATGGGCGGCACGCGGCCCCAGCCAGCCGCCGGGCGGCAGGCGATCGATCAGCGCGCGCAGACGGCTGCGCGCATTCACCAGCCGGTCGATGAGCTGGTCCGCACTGTAACCACTGACGGGTCGGGTTCGGTTCATGTTATATAAAGCACTGTAGCCACTTCATTCTAGGCGCCCACTCTCGACAGGCGAAATCGGACCATGAGCAACCTCACTCCCAACGAGCCCATCCGGCTGACCCAGTTCTCCCACGGCGGCGGCTGCGGCTGCAAGATCGCCCCCTCTGTCCTGCGCGATATTCTCGCCGACACGCCCTTCGCCTCGAATGTGGCGGCGGCGTTTCCCGATCTCTTGGTGGGCATCGAGCACGGCGACGACGCCGCCGTCTACCGGCTGAACGACGAGCAGGCGATCGTGGCGACCACCGACTTCTTCATGCCCATCGTCGACGACCCCTTCGAGTTCGGCCGCATCGCCGCGACCAATGCGCTGTCCGACGTCTACGCCATGGGCGGGCGGCCGCTGTTCGCGCTCGCCATCGTCGGCATGCCGATCGGCAAGCTGCCCAACGACGTCATCCGGCAGATCCTCGCCGGCGGCGAGTCGGTCTGCAAGCAGGCCGGCATTCCCATCGCCGGCGGCCATTCGATCGACGCGCCAGAGCCGATCTACGGCCTGGTCGGCATCGGCGTGGTGAACCCGCGCAAGGTCAAGCAGAACAGCGGCGGCCAGGCCGGCGACCACCTCATCCTCGGCAAGCCACTGGGCGTCGGCATCTACAGCGCGGCGCTGAAAAAGGGCCTGCTGAGTGCGGACCAGTACGCGGCGATGATCGCCGCCACCACCCAGCTCAACACCGCGGGCGCCGACCTTGCCGATACTGCGGGCGTACATGC
Source organism: Thiobacillus sp. (assembly GCA_036568085.1). Lineage (GTDB taxonomy): Bacteria > Pseudomonadota > Gammaproteobacteria > Burkholderiales > Thiobacillaceae > Thiobacillus. The sequence goes on along the minus strand of DATCTE010000210.1, from coordinate 1,384 downwards.
GATGACCGACATCACCGGCTTCGGCCTGCTCGGCCACCTGCTCGAAATCACTCGCGCGTCGAAGCTGGCAGCCCAGGTCGAACTGGCCCGGCTGCCGCTGCTTCCAGGCGTGGGCGAACTGGCGCAGGGCGGTCATATCACGGGCGCCAGCGAACGTAACTGGGCGAGCTACGGCAGCGAAGTGCAGATAGCCGACGGCATCGCCAACTGGCAGCGCGCCCTCCTGACCGACCCGCAGACCAGCGGCGGCCTGTTGGTGAGCTGCGCGCCGGAAGCCAGGGACGCGGTGCTCGACGCCTTCCGCCGCCACGGTTTCGCCCACGCGACGGAAATCGGCCGGCTGCAGGCCGGCAGCCACGTTGCGGTCGCAGCCTGAGTGTCGTTCACCTTCCAGGACTTTCCCGCCGCGCGCGACGATTTGCGCGCTGACGTGCTGGCCGGCCTCGCCGCCAGCCCCAAGGCCATTCCGCCGAAATACTTCTACGATGAAGAAGGCTGCCGCCTGTTCGAAGCGATCTGCGCGCAGCCCGAATATGCGCTCTGCCGCACCGAACGGGCCCTGATGGCGGCCCACCTGCCCGACATCGCCGCCGCCGTCGACGAGGTGGACTGCATCGTCGAGCCCGGCGCCGGCGATTGCGCCAAGGTACGCCTGCTGCTCGATGCCCTGCGCCCCACCCATCTCGTGGTCATGGACATCGCCGGCGCTCCCCTGGCCGCGGCGGCGCAAGCCGTCTCGCGCGATTACCCGAATCTTGCAGTCACCGCGCTGGCCATGGACTTTCTCCACGATCTGGAAGCGGCGGCCTCCTTGCTGCCGGCTGGACGGCGGCTCCTCTACTACCCCGGCTCCAGCATCGGTAACTTCCCGCCCGACGCAGCGGCGGCGCTGCTCGCGCGCTTTCGCCACCTGGCCGGCGCGGAGGGCCGCCTGCTCATCGGCTTCGACCTCAGGAAGGATCCACAGCGGCTGCACGCCGCCTACAACGACGCAGCCGGCGTCACCGCGGCCTTCAACCTCAACCTGCTCGCACGGCTCAACCGCGAGCTGGGCGCCGATTTCAATCTCGCCCGCTTCCGCCATTACGCCTTCTACAATCCGGTGGCAGGCCGCATTGAAATGCATCTCGTCAGCCTCATGGAGCAGGACGTGAACGTTGCGGGCGAGCGCTTCCATTTCGCGCTCGGCGAGACGCTGCACACCGAGCACTCCTACAAGTTCCGTCGCGACGAATTCAGCGCGCTCGCCCGGACTGCCGGCTGGCAGCTGGCCGGCGAGTGGGAGCACGACGGGTTCGCAGTCCAGCTGTTTGCGTAGTCAGGTAACCCTTGGGGCAGCCGGGTCGTTCGCGCCCGCTCCGGTCTTAGAATCGGCCCATGAAAC
>DATCTE010000209.1:0-3670 GCA_036568085.1 Thiobacillus sp. | reverse complement strand
CGCCCTCCTCCACCGGCCTGCCGGTCGTCGGGTCGGTCGCTACCTGGCCGCTGGCACCGTCCACTTTCACGCTCTTGATCGTGCCGTAGTTGATCACCTGGCCGGCCGTATTCAGCACCATGGTCGCCACCAGGGTCGGATCCGTCTTGCCGACCAGGTTCGAGGTGATGCCGTTGTCAAACGTGCTCTGCGAAATGTCCAGCGACGAGGCGATCAGGGTGTTGACGTTGACCTGGGCGGAGCCGTCGAACAGGATGCCGTTGGAGTTGACCAGGTATACCTTGCCGTTGGCCGACAGGGTGCCCTGGATCACCGAGGGATTGGCGCCGCCGATGTAGTTCATGGCCTCGGCCGAACTGCTGGGCTGGTTGAAGCGGACCGTGTAGCCCTGGCCGATGTCGAAGCTGTTCCAGTGGATCGTCGTCTTCATGCCCGTCTGATTGATCTGCATCAGGTTGGGCGCGCTGTTGACGATGCTGGCGGTGCTGGGGTCCGCCACCACTCCGCCGGTGGGCAACGGGTTGACCGGCGCTGGCGCATGGTTCGGGGCCGCCAGCGACGACGATGCGCAGGCCGACAGGACCGCCAGGGTCAGCAGCCGCATCCTGAACTGGGGATGCGCCGGCATAGCCGCGGCAACGGTGTTCTGTCTGCTGCGGCGCTGGAGAGACGGTTTACGTGTCGGCATGGCGCATCCTCGCGATTCAGAAATCCAGACGCGTATCGAAATGCACGCGCACATCGTGGGCCTGGGTATAAGGCCGGGGGGGAGAGACACTCAGATCGTTCTTCGGCCCGTCCGTCAGGGCCTGGGCCAGGCTCAGGCTGAGGGAGAAGGCGCGTCCGGCACGCAGGTTGAGCCCCAGCCCCACCGAGTCCAGGGTGTAGGACGCGATCTCGGCCGGCAGCGCATCGTTCACGCGCAAATAGGCCACGTCGTAGAACGCATAGGGCTGCACGCTTTTCAGCAGCGGCCACTGGCTGGGCGCCCAGGCCGGCGCACGCAGTTCCAGGCTGGCGCGGATGCCCTGATCCCCCGCCGCCTCGGACTGCAGATAGCCGCGCACGCTGCCCACCCCGCCGGCGGAGAACTGCTCGTTGTTGATCAGGGCCTGGTCGGCAAGCTGCGCGTCCGCGCTGCCCATCAGCGACCAGCCGGCCGGCAGCTTCTGCAGCCGCTGCGCATTGAGCTTGAGGACGGCGAAGCTGTTGTGGGCGAGATAGCGCCGCTGGCCGAAGGAAATCTCCCCCGTCCCCGGGCCGCGCAGACCCAGCACCGTGCCGGCGCCGAACTGCCAGCTGCCGCCCGCGTCGGTCAACCCCAGCCCGTAGTTCGCATCCAGGGTCCAGTAGCGCAGCGGTGTGCTGAGGCCGTTGGCCTCCTGCTTCGAATTTTTCCAATCCAGGCCCAGGGTCAGCTGGTGCGTCATGGCAGCCCGGGGCCGCAGCGGCATGATGTAGCGCGCACCGACGATGTCGTTGTTACCGAACAGGATCTGGTCGCCCACGTTGACGGCCGAGCTGGTGACATCGCTGGTGGAATGCACCGCGTACAGCGACAGATAGCGCTGATAGTTCGCCAGGGGCACCACGTAGGACGCGGACACGGCGCTTCCCTCGGACGGGTTGGTGGGGGCCGTCTGGTAGGTCAGGGACAGCGTCTGGGCGCGCTGGAACAGATTGCTGTAGCTGATGCCGCCGGCCAGCCGCGTGTCGGAGGTGTTGGCGCTGTGGGCATTGTTGTAGTCCAGCCAGGCCGACACCGGCGGGGTATCGTTCACCTTCAGTTCGAGCACCGTCGTGCCCGGCCTGCGCCCGGCCTCCAGCGTGGGCGTCACGTGCACGCCGGGGGCGCGGCTGACGGCCGCCAGTTCGCGCTGCATCTCGGGAAAATTGGGCACCTGCCCTTCCGCGGTGGAGGGCGTTTCGGCGCGAATGCGCGAAGGCAGCGTGTATTGCGCCCCGGTCACCTTGGTGCGCTCGATCACGCCTTCGGTCACCTTCAGCACCACCACGCCGTGGTCGACCTTCTGTTCCGGCACGCTGACGTAGACCGTCAGATAGCCCGCATCGTGGTAGGCCTTTTCCAGCGCGGCACGCGCCTTCTCGACATCGGCGACGCTCCGGCCCGGCCCCAGCAGCGGATACACCGCCTCCTCGATCGCCAGCTGCGGCAACACCGTGTTGCCCGTGACGCGGAACTCGAGCAGATCCAGCTTCGGCGGGGGGTCGGTCTCAGTGGCGCCAAAGGCCATGCCGGAAACGCACGCCAGCATCGCCAGCAGCCCACCCAGGCCAGCCCTCATCGCCACCTTTCTTCCGCACATTTCGGACATGTCCGCGAGCAATCCAAAGGGACTAGAGTCTAGGGATAAGCCGTTTCAATACCGCGTCGCGGCCATGAGCCGTACGGCTCATCACCTGGCGAAAACCAAGTACCGGCAAGGGGCTGCGGATATGCCGAGCCAAAAAAAGCCTGCCCCGAAGGGCAGGCTATGCATTGCTGGTGGAGGCGGCATTGCACCGCCCCGTATGGTCAGAGGACGCCTTAGTTGCTCAGGCCGGTAGCCCAGTAGGTCATGGCCGGCTGGCAGGTGTTGGGCGCGCCGCTGATGCTGTGGGTGTAGTACATGATCGGCGAGTTGTGGGTATCGGTAACGGTGGCGACGGCAGCCGGGGCACCCGACTGGGCCGGGGCGATGATGCCGGCGTCCAGCAGGGTGTCGCCGGCGGCGTGCCACAGGGTCGTGGTATTGAAGCTGTTGTTCAGGCCAATCAGCACGGCGGGGTCGTTGAAACCGGCCACCATGGCGGTCTTCAGGGCGGCGGCATCGGCGGACAGGCCCACGACGTTGGAGTAGTTCATCGTCGCCTCGACCCAGTTGCCGTAGCGGTTCGTTGCAGCGTTGAACGTGCTCGGCGACATGCCGTCGATCTTGATGTGGCGCTGGTAATCCTTGTTGGCGATGCTGTTGCCGGTCGCGGTGCCGCCGCCGATAGTGTACTCGGGCGTGGTGTCGTTGCTGGCGGCCGGGAACTCCAGCGAGTTGATGCTGATCGCCCAGCGGCCGTTGCGGTCGTGGTTGGTCATGCAGGCCTCGACGTTGCCGGAGCCGCTGCCTTCGAACACGGTGCCGGCGGGGGCGGCGGCGTTACAGGCGTCGGCGGCCGTGGCGCTCTGGCCGTCGTTGCCATTCACGAACGTAAGCACGCTAGCAGCGCAGGGGTCGTTCAAGAAGAACACGCGCGAGCCGGTCTGGGTGCCGGAGGTGCCCACGCGGCGGGCAACGTAGATGGCGGTGTCGCTGCCCGCGGGGCGGGTCAGGCCGAACTCGCTCCAGTCGACTGCCTGGCCAGCGAAGATGGAGGCGATCTGGGCCTTGCTCAGCGAGGGCATGCAGGCCTCGCTGACACTGTAGCCTTGGGCGTCGCGGGGGTTATTCGTTCCCGGCGTGCCCTTGCAGCTGCTGGCGAGCTTGCCGCTGGCGATCTGGGCATCCTGCAGGGCGTGGTACAGGCCCAGGGTCACCGGGGTGCCGAAGGTCACCACGTTCAGCGGCTCGGAGGTCAGCTTGCTGATGTCGCCGGAGGCGGCACCGGCAGCCACCAGGACGGCCGGCTCTTCGTCGGACACGCCGATGTCGGGAATGACGTTGTGACGGGCCAGGGG
>DATCTE010000208.1:0-2116 GCA_036568085.1 Thiobacillus sp. | reverse complement strand
CCTCGCATGAGCGACGCCGCCAAGCCGCATCCCCTCGGCGTCTGCAAAGCCTGCGGAGCCATCACCTACCGCAAGGAATCCGTCAACCAGCGCTGCATTCGCAGCCGGCGCGGCGCGCGCTGCAGCGGCATCGTTGCCGTCGCCACGCGCGATGCCTGCTGGAAACAGTGCACGAGCTGCGGCGGCACCGGCAAACGAGGCGACGTGGCCTGCACCTACTGCCGCGGCATCGGCTGGAATCTGGCCAAACCCTGGAGTCTTTGACTGCCGTCTCAAATCGGGAGACGGCGCTCGCGGCCCCGACTGCATGACATAATGCCCCGGAGTCCGCTCCCCGACGCATGAGGGCGTTCTCGCACCACGCCGCCCCCTTGAAACCGCACCGATGCGCTCTCGCCCATACCGCCTTGTTGCCTGCCTGCTGGCAGGACTCAGCCTTCCGGCCCTGGCCCAATATCCGCTGTCCCTTTCCCATCGGGTAACGGGTGGCGACACCGAATACACCGTCAGGCGGGGGGATTCCCTGACCGCCATCGGGGCCCGTTTCGGCGTGCCGCCCAGGCTTGTGGCGCAGCAGAACGCGCTCCGCTTCAACAAGGCCATCCTCCATCCCGGCCAGCCCCTGCGCATCCACAATCCCCACATCGTGCCGGCGTCACTCGACGACGGCATCCTCGTCAACCTCCCGCAGGCCATGCTGTTCCGTTTCAGCCAGGGCGAGCTTGTCTCCGCCTATCCCGTCGGGCTGGGCAAACCCAGCTGGCCCACCCCGCAGGGCGAATTCAAGGTCGTCAATCGGCAGGCGAACAAGCCCTGGCTGGTGCCAAAATCGATCCAGGAGGAAATGCGCCGCGAAGGGAAAATTGTCGAGGAGGAAGTCCCGCCCGGCCCCGACAATCCCCTCGGCAAACACTGGCTCGGGTTGAACCTGTGGGGCTACGGCATCCACGGCACCATTGCGCCGGCGAGCGTCTACCATTTCCAGAGCCATGGCTGTATCCGCCTGCATCCTGATGATATTGCGGAACTATTTGACCAGGTCCGGGTCGGAACGCCCGGACGCCTCATTTACCAACCGGTCCTGCTGGCGGTGATCGAGGACGGCCGCATCCTGCTCGAAGTCCATCGGGACATCTACAGGAAGGGTATCGACCCCACGCAGACCGTACGCGATCTGGCTGAAGCCAACGGCTTGAGCCAGGCCATCGATTGGCCTAAAGTGGACGCCGTAATCGCCGCTCAGGATGGACTGGCCGAGGAAGTGGGCCGCCTTCCAGTCAACGGATCGAAAGGACAACAATGAAGCACATCAGCCGACGCAAATTTCTCAAGCTGGGCATGCTGGCCGCCGCGCTGCCGCTTCCGGCCATGGCAAATGCGTGGCAGGCCGCGCCCGAGCGTCGGCTGCGCTTCCACAACCTGCACACTGGGGAGAGCCTCAACCTGGCCTACTGGGTGCAGGGCGACTACGTCCCGGAATCGCTTGCCGAAATCAACCGCGTGCTGCGCGACTTCCGCAACGACCAGGTCGCGGCCATCGATCCCCAGCTGCTGGACCTGCTCAACCGCGTCGACCTCGCACTCGGCACCTCGCAATCCTTCCAGGTCATTTCCGGCTACCGTTCGCCCGCCACCAACCATCTGCTGGCCGAACGCTCTTCCGGCGTCGCCAAGCACAGCCTGCACATGGAAGGCAAAGCCATCGACATCCGCGTTCCCGGCGTGGCGCTGGCCGATCTGCGCAAGACCGGGCTCGCGCTGCAGTCCGGCGGCGTCGGCTACTACCCCACATCCAATTTCGTGCATCTGGACGTCGGGCGCGTGCGAACCTGGGCCGGCAGCTAGCGCTTCGCCGGCGCCTCACTGCCACAACGTGGCGAGATGCGGCGCAAACACCAGCACGCCGATGACCGCCGCGCCCAGGGCGGCGATCAGCACCGCGGCCGCCGCCGCATCCTTGGCCCGGCCGATGCCGGGATGCCGCTCCGGATGCACGGCGTCGGCCAGTTGTTCCAGTGCCGTGTTGAAGGCCTCGGCGCCCCACACCAGCACGATGGCTGCGACGATCCACAGCCATTCCGCCCGGCTCAGGCCCCAATAGATACCAGCGATACAC
>DATCTE010000207.1:0-6268 GCA_036568085.1 Thiobacillus sp. | reverse complement strand
GCCAGGGTGGATTTTCCGGCGCCGGACAGTCCGGTGAAAAACACGGTAAAGCCCTGGCGTTCGCGCGGCGGGCTCTGCCGGTGCAGTTCGGCGATCACTTCGGGAAAGCTGTACCAGTCGGGAATCTTCAGCCCGGCCTGCATGCGGCGCTGGAATTCCGCACCGGAGAGCGTCAGCGACCGCGCGCCGTCCGGGACCTCGGCTTCGGGCAGGTATTCTGCGCGGTCTTCCACGTACACCATGCGGGGGTAGGCGATGAGCCGTACCCCCACTTGCTCGGCCAACGCGGTCACGGGCAGATCGGCATGCGTCCGGGTGAGGTCTTCGCCCCGACGGCAATCGCCATCGGGCTGATGTTCGCCGCCGGCGATCAGCAGGCTGCAGCCGTAGTTACGCGCGACTATGGCGCGCAGCAGCAGCGCGCGCGCGCTGCCCTCGCGCGGCGGCGCGGGCAACAGCGTCAGCTGGGTGGTCGCGGCCGGGAAACGTTCGCGGATGGCAAGAAAGCTCCTCACCAGACCGAAATAGGCCGGTGCCTCGGTGATGTCCCCGCCCACCTGGGGATGCAGGAGCAGGTTGGCTTCGTTCTCGATCGCGCACTTCAGGCAGAACTCGAATTGCGCCCGGTGCATCGGCTGGCGCGCCTGCCATGCCACCACACGGCGCCAGCCGCGCCGCGCAAACAGCGCACGCAATTCGGCCGGGGTGGCGCGCAGACCGACAAAATCCGGGTGCGGCGGCAGGGCGACGCCCTCGACCGCCCCGCCCAGATGCCAGACGCCATTCTCCTCCCACGCATCACTGACGGTCAGCACCGCGAGCATGAAGCCTTCGCCGTCGCGCAGGGCCACCCGGTCGCCAAGCCTCAGTTCGGCGACGGCCTTCTGCCTGCTGGCAAGCGTGACGGGCAACGGCCAGAACGTGCCATCGTCCAACTGCCGGTCAGCCTCCACCCGCTCGCATTGCACGCGCGTCATGAAGCCGGCGAGCGGCGAGTAGGCGCCGGTCATCAGCATTTCGAGTTCGCACTGCTGCCGCCAGTCCAGGTCAAGCGAAGGCAGGCTCAGGGCTTCCTGCTTGAGCGCGGCACTCTTCTCAGGATCGATCAGATTGACGAGCATACCGCCATAGGGTGCGATCAGTTGATTCACCATTCAGCTCCGGGAAAAGATCGCAAAGAATGTAGCAATAAACCGGCCAACTTCCGACTCGGGCAAATGATTGATGCCGGCGGCGCCCTTGCGCCCGCCGCCGGTGTCGAACTGGCTACACAGGTCATCGGCTCCTGACTTGGCCACCAGCGGGGCGCGCACACTGACGACGTAGCCGCCGTCCGGCTTGGCGGTGAGCACCGCATGGGCCTGGGTGGGAGACTCGACTGCCAGCTGGTTGCCGAACACGCCGGAAATCCGCCGCGCCCATTTCTCGGCAGGCAGCATGAAGATACGTCCGGCGACACGCGCTTCCGTTGCATCCAGGGCAACGGCGCGCGCCATGTCCTCCTGATAGCCGGCCCTCAGCGTTCGATAGGCAGCCGACTCGGCGATGAAAGCGAAGGGATCGGCAAACGGGCGCATCTGGCGATACAACTCGGCCGGATCGTAAAACAGGTCGTCGAGCGTTTCGCCGTAGCCGTTGTAATTGAGACATTCGCCCAGCGACTGCAACTGCGCCAGCTGGTCGACCGACAGGTTCAGGGGGATGGCGGCCTGCCGTGCCGCATCGGCGAGATTGTCGCCGAACGCGGCGGTGACTGCCCATATCAGATGCCTGCCCTGCAGATACCGGTTCACCAGCAGGCTGGTGCAAACGTTGGCGTCGGTATCGATATGCGGATCGAAACGGGGATGCTCGGGAATGTCGCCCGGCTGGTGGTGATCGAAGTAGCGCACCTCTGCCCCTGCTTCGAGAATCCGGTCCAGTGCTTCACGGTTTTTCGACAGGGCGATGTCGAGCACGGTGATGCGATCGCCTGCCTGGGCCTTGACCCGTTTCAGCAGACTGATATCGCGCTTGGGTCCGGTGACCAGTACGGAATCGGCGGGATCGGCCAGGCGCAACTGGTGCAGCGCGCAGAGGCCGTCGGCGTCGCCGTTGAAAACGTCAATGAGGGGCATGGCGGGTAGGGGCGTGAGGGCGTCGAGCGGCGCGAAAGTGCGGCCATTGTATGAAGGCAAGTGCTGCGATGACAAGCACATGCAATGCACTGTAACGCAGCCATATGACAGGCATCGCGGCGTAATGCTGACGGTCGGCGCTCAGCAAAAACTGCATGGCCGAGAATTGCCGGCCATACTTGTCGATTGCGCCCGCCAGCCCGAGGTGCAGGAACAGGGCGGCAAGCGGCAGCGAAGCCAACACGCCGATCAGCCGCAGGGTGCGTTGCGCGGCCGTTGCAGGCGAGGCGAGCAATGCGGCCGCGAGGAACAGGGTATAGAGCCAGGCGCACAAGGCCGCAAAGGCCAGCGGCTGCGGGGTGGCCATCAGCTCGACGAGATTGTCGGTGTCAGCCTGCACCACCACGCCCCAATACGCCAGCCCCAGCACCGGTAGCGCGGCCCAGTAATGCAGCGCACCCAGCCGCCGTCCACGCCAGCGGCGGACGGTTTGCGCAGCCAGATACATCAACGCGCCGGGGATCAAGGCCAGCGCCGTCCAGCGCAGCCCGAGCTCCCATTGACCCGGCCAGTGCAATACCGGGCTGCCACCCAGATCGAAGAGGCTTTCATCCGGTACGGCTGCATCCAGCAGCAGAAAGGCGATCCCGCCATACATCAGCAAGCCCAGCGGAAGTTGCCCCAGGCGAGCCAAGCCGGACACCTGCCGACGCGCCAGCCACACCGGCCCCACCGCCAGCCAGTAGCACGCCAGCGCAAGCAGCAACGCCGACAGCCAAGCATTGTCCGGCCGCAGCAGTTCGCGCACGTTGTACGGCACGAAGAGGGCATGCGCAGCGCCCCAGAACAAAGCGCCCATTCCGCCCAGCACCAGCGGCATGTGCCAACGCATAGGCACTGCAGGGGATGAGGCGACGGATTCCGCGTGATGCCGTGCCCGCGGCATGGCCACATGTCGCGGCGCCCGCAGGATGTGGCGTACCACGCCGTAGCCTGCCAGCCCACCCATCCAGGCCAGAAACCAGTCGGTGGTGTCGGCGATCTTCTCCGGCAACATCACCTGCCCCAGTTCGATGAGGGCGGGCATCAGCACCAGCGCCAGCATGGCCACCGCGAACAGCGGACCGCGCCAGCGCCAGGGCTGGCGCGCCACCCCCCAGGCCAGCAATCCGCCCAGTGGGGCAAAGAACAGCGTCTTGCGCAATACCTCGGTGATGGCCCGGTATTCGGTGCCGAAGTAATACACCTCGAACGGTAGCCGCTGCACAAAGTCGAGGCGGCTTTTGATAAAGGCGCCGTCGGTGCGGAAATCGAAGGGAAACCAGAACACGAACAGCAGCGCGGCCATCCACCCCGCAGCCAGCATGAAGGGCAGCCACGTCCCCCACGCCAGCGGCTTGTCGGCGGACGCCTCACGCCTGACCAGATGCCCCCCTGCGAAGCTGCCCAGCGCCGCGCCGACCGAAGCTGTCAGGATGTCGGTGACATCGCTGACGCGCGAATAGACGAACAACTGCATGACTTCCAGCCCGGTCGCGGCGGCCATTGTCATGCCCCACGCGCGCCACGCGCTGCGGGTCCCGTCCAGCCGCCACAACAGCGCAAGCGGCGTCCAGATCAGGGCATCGGTTGCGATGTCGTACAGCGCGGTGGCAGGATCATGCGGTAGGTCGCCAAACGGCACCAGATTGACCATGCCGCTCCGCCATTTATGGAAAATCTCGACCAGGCTGATGGTCAGGTCAAGCGGCAGGACGTTGTAAAACACGACCCCCGCCAGATACGTCCAGGCCAGGCGCTCGGCCAGCGTGGCACGGGCATGATTATGTTGCCAGGACTGCAACCACTCGGTGAAACGCCTTCCGGTCCCCCACCACGCCAGCACACCAATGAGGCCGCCCAGCGTTTCGGCAAAGATGTCGTTCTGCGACACCGTACGCTGCGGGAAAAACAGCTGCGTGAATTCAATGCCGACACTCAACGCGGTGGCAGCAGGAACCAGCCCCAGCGTGGCCGCAAGATTGTGCAGGCGCCCGCCGCCCGCCGTCATGGCGCCCATCCACAGGTAGGTCAGCGGAATGAACAGCAGCAGATTGGCGACCCAGTCAGCGCGCGACCCAATGCCCAGTTTGAGAAACGGTATTGAGCCGAAGCGTGCTACGGCGACATCCCACGGCAACGCATGAAATTTCAGCGGCACCAGGCTGCCGTATATGACAAACACGGTGTAGACCAACGCGATCAGCCACAACAGCGCACGTGGATTGCCGGGCGATTTCATGCCGCCACTCATGGCCAGGACGCTTCCAGCGTACGTGACAAGGCAGGGGAGACAATTGCTCCGGCAGGCGCCGCCTGCCAGTCTGGATAGGTCGCCAATTCGTGCAGCAGGCTTTGCGGCAGTCGGGGTATCCTCGGGCGCTGTGCCAGCAGGGTCGGAGTCAGCTTTGATACGGCAATGTTCAGCAGATCGGGATGATAGGCCAGCGTGATGTTGTACACAGCTTCACCGCCCTGCAGGGATGGTGAAGCTGCCACTACATTGGCGAGCACGCGCTGGCGGTAGGGTGTACCTTGGGCGCGCCGTACCCGGATCCCCGTGCCCGACGCCAGCACGGTGTTGGAGAAAATCACCATCTCGCGCGGCACATCGTTGTGCGGCTGGATATGGATCGCATCGCCGCTGCCGTTGATGAACACATTGTCGTACAGTGCCACGCGTCCCTCCGCCTGAAATAAAGCTTCGCTGGGATTGTGCAGAAAGAGATTGCCGTAGACCAGATAGCGGTCCTCGCTGCCTGCCCCCATCAGCGGGAAATGTCCGAGCAGGACGTTGGGCCGCGCCTGCGGCCCGGGCGATGCGTCCTGCTTGGAAAACACGTTGTAGCGTATCACCGTGTCGTGGCGATCGGCATGGCCGGTTGGCCGGGCAGTTTGGTGCTTGATCTGCAGGCTGTAGCCGAGCGTATGCGAGACCCGGTTGGCCTCGATAAGGCCGCCGACAAACGGATCCGAGCCGTCGGCGTCGCCGAGGTATATACCGGTGCCTACCCGCTCGATGCGGTTGTGCCGGATCACCCAGCCGAATGCCGGACACTTGGTGGAGATGCCCACATTCTGTTGCGACGCGGCATGATCGTGGATGAAGAGATGGTCGAGCGTAATGAAGTCGGCGTAGCGGCTGTGCCCCTCGGCCTTGACCGCATCCACCGGCTGGTTGCGGCCGTCGAGCTCCAGATGGCGCAATACCAGATAGCGCACATCGACCAGGCTGACCGTATTGGCCCCCGGCCGGGCGAGGAAATGCGGCGGTTCGTGTGGCTCGGCCGCCTCGATGACGATGGGTTGGCCGGTATGGCCCGACAGATTGTGCAAGGGCAAGCCCTGCAGGTAATCGCCCGGCGCAAGCAGCAGTCGGTCGCCCGGCTGCAGGCGGCGCAGATAATCGCGGTAATCCTGCGCGTTCGCGTGGTAATCCGTTGCGGTCGCCGTTCCCGCCAGCAAGCAGAGCCATGCTGCGCAGACGGCCTGCCGCATTCAGTCCGCCGTGTCCGGTAACGGCAGCCCGCGCTTCAGCAGATCCAGCTTGCCGTAGAGCACGCGGGTCATACCTGCCACGCTCTGCCGGCCGGTATCCACCACGATGTCGGCCACTTCGCGATACAGCGGGTCACGCTGTTTGAACAGCTCCCGCAGCCTGGCGAGCGGGTTCTCGGTTTGCAACAGGGGGCGATTGCGGTCATGCCGTGTGCGTTCGTACAAATGCTCGGGGGTACCGCGCAAGTAAATCACCACCCCGTTTTTTTTCAGATTGTCACGATTGGCCACCGACAGGACCGCGCCACCGCCGGTGGCCAGAACGATGCCGGACAACCCGGTCAGTTCGGCGATCGTCGCCTCCTCGCGCTTGCGGAAACCTGCCTCGCCTTCGATCTCGAATATGACCGGAATCTTGACGCCGGTTCGGGCCTCGATTTCATGGTCCGAATCGTAGAAGGTACATCCATAATGCCTGGCCAGCAGCCGCCCCACGGTCGTCTTGCCGGCACCCATCAGTCCGACGAGGTAAAGATTGTCTCGCTTGCTCATGGCGCCATTCTAAATGAGTGCGGCACAATGGCCAGCGGTGCACGGACGCGCGCAAGCGAGAA
>DATCTE010000206.1:0-2349 GCA_036568085.1 Thiobacillus sp. | reverse complement strand
TCGCCGGTGGCCCCGGCATGGCGACGCTGGTGCTGATGTTGCTGGTGGGGCTTTTCGTGCTTGGCGTGTCGATCCTTGTTTATGGCGTCTGGCAAATGGTTACCGGCAAGGTCAGCCTGCGCGTGGCGCGCATCGCGGCCTGGCTGTTGAGTGCGCTGTTGTTCTCGGCAACGATCATTCAATGGCTCGACTGAGTGGGCTGCTTCGCTACCCGCCCAATTGCTCAGCCAGGCTGCGCGTCTTCTCGGTGATCTCGCCGCCGGTATGGTGGGTGGACTTCCGCTCCACCAGCATGATGTGGCATTCGTGCTCGGCCACCGGGTTGTGGCGCACGCCCTTGGGGACCACGTACAGCTCGCCTTCCCCCAGCTCGACGTTGCCGGCCTCCATTTCGAGGCGCAGCCGGCCATGCAGCACGAAGAACAGCTCGTCTTCGTCGGCATGGGCGTGCCAGCCGAACACGCCCTGGACCTTGGCCACCTTGACGTAGGCGTCGTCCAGCTCGGCAATGATGCGCGGCGACCAAAGCTCTGCAAGTGAGGCGGCGATTTGTTGGGGGGCGCGGACCGTGTTCATGGCGGGCACTCTTTCCTTCAGTGGCAATCCCAGTTGTACATCACCCGGCTGAAATCACCCTTGGCCAGGTCGGCCGGGTCGATGAAGAAGCCACCAACCCCCGCGTCGCCCCACATCATGTGTTCGTCCGTATCCAGCTGCAGCAGCAGTTCGTAGGGGCCCTCGGACCGTGGGTCGGACTGGGTGAAGTACGGGTAGCCGCCGAACTTGTGTCCCGCCCCGTCCAGTTCGAGATAGATGTCGTCGATGACCCGCTTGTCGTGCCCGTTGGCTTCAGCCCAGGCTTCAAACTTGCCGTAAGCATTTCCGCCGAACATCTGGTCGAAGCGGTAGTCGCTGGAGGACAGGCGCTCTTCGTCGGCGCTGAAGTTCATGCGACGCGGTTTGTCTGGGGAGTGCGGCGTCATGAAGTCATCGTCGGCCTGCGGCTGCAGCGTCTGCCCAGGCCCACTGGTGTCGGGCCAGTACACGACGCGGAAGTTGCGCTGCTGCGACAGCCCTTCCACCGAGAAGTCGCCATCGAAATTGGCGCCGTAGTAATCGTCCGGTGCGATGAAGAACTGCAGGAGGCCCTTGCCCGGGTAAGCCGTCGAAACCGGCATCTCGGCGAAGTTGATCTGGGCCAGCAACACCAGTTCGGAACCCTCCTCGCTGGTCGGCGCGGCCTCCGACTGCGGCCACCAGGCACTGCCGCCGACCTTGCTGGCCAGCGGGTCGTCTTCAGGGAAGTCCACCAGTTCGATCCGCACGACCGGGCGACGACTGGCCTCCAGGGCCTGCTGGTAGGGTTCCAGGGCGGATTTCACGAGTTCCGGGTTCACGGTGTACTCCGATGACTGCGGCACGGGCATGGGTTGGGGGGAGAAGTCGCGAAGTAGCCAGACGGCAGCGCCGGCGATGCCTGCCAGGGCGACCAAGACAATCAGCGCATTTTTCATGGGCAAGTAATCGTCCCAGCGTCCACGGCTGGCTGGCTGCCCCGGTGCCTTTGCACCCGAAGCTGCTGGCCCGCCAGCGATTCACCGAACTGGCGCGAAGCCTGCCTGCATATCGTCCCCTCGGCCTCGGCAAGGGTGGCCGACCCTAGGCTCACGATTGCGATTCGGCGCCCACCCACGATCGTGGTTCCGGCAAGCGATACCCCGCGCTGGCGCTGGGCCAGGGCCTGGTCCGCGCGTCGCTGGGCCGCCGCCCGCTGTTCGCGATCAGCTTCGTCCGCCATCTCGTCCAGCTCCCTGGTGAACTCGCCCACGGCCGCCGAGACATCGCGCGCGGCCAGCCGGGTATGCACGTGATAGGAGTAGAACGGGTAGATGGCGGCAACACCCAGAAAGATGGCCGTACCCAGCCAGAAGCGGTCCCTGGACACCGGGGCTGCCGAAGCCGCGCGTTCGCGAAACTTCAGGTCCGCCAGGGGACCTTCCAATCGTGGTTCAGCCATCTGCTGCTCCGCTTCGAATCCATGAGGCGAAGAATAGTGCAACGGTTCTGCGAGCGCTGCACCCGGGCCCAAAAGCTATAGCCGGACGGCTGCTTGCATCCGAAGCCCACGACGGCGAGGCTGGACCCCTGAGGCCGGGCCAGCACCGCCTGGCTCGCCCGGCAACAACCCACACCTGCTTGGGAGCATGACGATGCAGCGAATCTCAACCTTCTTCAGCGTGGCCGCAGCGGCCGCTCTGCTCGGCGCCTGTCAGCCGGCCGATGAGCCGGCGCCGGCCGCTTTACCGGCAGAGGCGGCGGCGCCTTCCCCGGCCGGCACCATCACCATCG
>DATCTE010000205.1:0-4827 GCA_036568085.1 Thiobacillus sp. | reverse complement strand
ACCAAAGAAAAAGCCACCCCTGGTGTGTCGGCCTTCGGCTTCCCTGCGATGCTCACCAGCCGGGGCGGCGCGGGAACTCGCCCTGGCGGGCTCAGACACCCCGCGCCTTTTCCCCCCGTCTGGCTGCGCTTCTCGGCGGCACACAAGGGGCTTCTTTGTGGACTCCTGCGCATGGATATAAGCGTGCAGCAAGTGTAGATGGTCGGTTTTTATCCCCTTCAGCGCTGCCGATTTGGCGCGTGCGGGCGGGGAAAAAGCGGAACCGTGTCCGAGCTCCGCAGCAAGGCACGTTTTGTGTGCCTTGCCAGGGCGAGTTGGTGGAGGGCCCGCCCGCACGCGCCAAATCGGAAACCCGAAGGGCAGCGATGCGGGGTCGCCTTTCTTTGGTTACTTTCTTTGGCGAAGCAAAGAAAGTAACTCGCCCACAGGCGAAAAGCGAAGCCGCCGCGAGGAAGAGTTAACCATGCCCTTCTTCGACTACCGCGCCATCGATCAGACCGGCCGCAGCGTCCGCGGCACGCTGTCGGCCGTCAACGACGTCGATCTCGAGCTGCGCCTGAAGCGCATGGGGCTCGACCTCATCACGCTGGCCGAGTTGTCGCGTCAGTATGCCCCCACCGGCCGCGAGCGGGTGACGCGGCGCGATCTGGTGACCTTTTGCATCCACATGCGCTACATCACCCGCGCAGGCATTCCGCTGCTCGACGGCTTGCGCGACCTGCGCGACAGCATGGAAAAGCGCGGCTTTCGCGACGTGCTGACCGCGTTGCTGGAAGACCTGGAAGGCGGCAAGGTGCTGTCTCAGGCATTGGCTGCACACCCGGCGGTATTCGGCGCCGTGTTCGTTCACAGCGTCAAGGCAGGCGAGCAGACCGGCCTGCTGGACACGGTGTTCGAGCGCCTGGCCGAATCGCTCAAATGGCAGGAGGAAGTCGCCGCCAAGGCCAAACGGCTGATGATCTATCCCGCGCTGGTGTTGGTCGTGGTCGGCGCGGCCATCCTGTTCCTGCTGATCTATCTGGTGCCGCAGGTACTGGGTCTGATCAAGACCATGGGGGTGGCGCTGCCGTTGCCGACGCTCATCCTGATGGCGATTTCGAATGCGGTGCGCTCATACTGGGTGGTCGGTCTCATGCTGGCGCTGGCATTCGGCATCGGGCTGCCGCTGTGGGTGCGGAAGAACGAAGCCGGGCGCGAATGGTGGGACCGCACGCAGTTGCGCCTGCCCGTCATCGGGCCCATCGTGCAGAAGATCGTGTTGTCGCGCTTCACCAATACGCTGGCAATGATGTACCGATCGGGCGTGACCGTGCTGGAAGCCCTGCGCGCCTGCGAGATGATCGCGGGCAACCGGGTGATCGCCAGCGGCATCCGCCGCGCCGCGCAACAGATTGCAGACGGGCGCGGGCTGTCGGAAAGCTTCCAGTCGCTAGCGCTGTTTCCGCCACTGGTGATCCGCATGCTGCGCGTGGGCGAGAGCACGGGTGCGCTCGACGAAGCGCTGGACAATGTGACGTTTTTCTACAACCGCGAAGTGCTCGACTCGATCGAAAACGGCCTCAGGGTTCTGGAACCGCTGCTCACGGCCATTCTGGGTCTGCTGCTCGGCGGCATCCTGGTGTCGGTGCTGCTGCCGATTTACGACCTGATCGGGAATCTGCCGCTGTGATGTTCGACCACCGCCTGCTTCTCTTTGCCACCCCCCGCCAGATCGGAGTCCTCGACTGGCGCCCGGGACATATGCATTGGCTGGGCGAGTTTTCCGCCAGCGCTGAAGGGCTGACTGCGTTCCGCAAAGTCGTGGTCAAGCATGCGCGACTGCCCGTGCTGCTGGTGGCCGACACGGTCGACGAGGACTACCGCAGCGAAGTCCTTCCACATGTGCAGGGGCACGCGCGCGACGAACTGCTGGCACGCAAGCTCAAGCAGGTATTCCGCAATACGCGCTTCACCGGCGCGTGGCGGCAGGCGCGCGAAGCGGCTGGGCGCCGCGACGACCGCTATCTGCTGGCGGCCCTGCCCGACGCCGAGTGGCTGACTCCCTGGCTCAGCGTGCTGCACAGTGAGCGCGTGCCGCTGGCGGGCATCACGCCGCTGGCGCTGGCCTATCAGCACCTGCTGGAAAAACTGCGGGAACAGTCGTCGCATACCTTGCTGGCCTGCCGTCTCAACAACAGTTTGCGGCTGTCCTACTATCACAATGGCCTGCTGCGATTTTCGCGCCTGATCGGCGGCGACGCGCCAACCCAACTGCCGGGCAACGCGGCGGACGAAATTGCGAAAACGCAGCTCTATCTCAGCGGACAGCGCATCCTGCCGCGCGAAGCCCGGCTGCACGTGTTGCTGCTCGATCCCACCGGCCAACTGGACAGCGCGCAGGCCCAGTTGAATGCCGATCCGGCATTCAGCACGCGACTGGTCGACATGCCCAGCCTCGCACGCGCGCTACGCATCCCCGATGACTTCCTCGCCGCCACACCCGAAGTCGCGCCCCTGGCAGCCATCGCCGGTGAGGTACTGAAACTCAACCTGGCGCCGCCCGAGTTGTTGCAGCACCACACCGAATTCCGCTGGCGGCGCGGCCTGCATGCGGCCGCCGGTATCGTCGCGGTGCTGGGTCTGGGTCTCACGGCCGCCTACTGGCTACATGCCAGAGACCTTGACGACCAGGCACGTCAGCTGACCCAGCAGTATCAGCAGTTCGATTCCCGCTATCAAGCCATTGCAAGGACGTTCCCCACCCAGGCCATGGCACCCGAGCAGATCGTCCAGACGGTGAGCCTGGCACGCCAGCTCGACAGCGCGCCGACCGATGTGGCTGCACTCCTCGCGACGATCGGGCAGTCCCTGCTTGCCGCCCCCGACATCACGCTGGACAGTTTGGGCTGGACCGATGAATCGCCGGTGCCAACAGGCGAAGTGCGGGTCAGCCTCGATGCCGGACTGACCCCGTTCGACGGCAATTACCGGGCCGCCATGCAACACATCGAAGGATTCATGCACACCCTGCAGGCCATGCCGGGCGTGCAGGACGTGAGCCTGCGCAGCAGTCCCGTCAACACGGATTCCAGCAGCACGCTGTCCGGCAAAACGCTCAACGCCGATGCGGCCGACGCGCCGGCTGCACGTTTCAGCCTCAGCCTGCTCTACCGCGAGGCCAGGCCATGACACGCCCACCTCTCGCCGTCCTCAAACTGCCGCTGCTGCTGCTGCTGGCAGCGCTGCTGCTGGCTGTCAGCGGCCTCCTGTGGGGTCAGCGTCAGGCAAAAGAAGCTGGAGAAGCATTGCAACACCAGCAGGCTGTACTCAACCAGGCACGCCAGCAACTCGACCGCAGCCGCCAGCAGCAGCAACTCATTGCCACCCATCTGGCCGATTATCAGGCAGTCGTGGCACGCGGATTCGTCGGTACGGAAGACCGCCTGGCCTGGATCGAGGCGGTGCAACTGGCCAACCGCGATGCCGGGCTGTATGGATTGACCTACCGCCTGATGCCGCGCACGGCCTCGTCTTCCGCGCTGGCACAGGGCCTGCCGCTGGGACAGACCAGCATGGCGCTCACCCTGCCGCTGCTGGTGGAAACCGATCTCACCCGTTTTCTCGACGCGCTCAAGGCGCGCGCGCCCGGGGTATATCGCGTTCAGGGCTGCCGCCTGTCGCGCCTGGACAATGCGGCATTCACCGCCACCGACCATCCCCACTTGCAGGCCGAATGCGACCTGCTGTGGTTTACCGTGGCGACGGCAACGAAGGAGCGCCATGAATAGACGGCCAATCCAATTCGGCGGCAACGCGCTGCGGGAACGTGCGGCCACCCACGTCTGCGCGCTGGCGCTGTGCTTGGGCTGCGTCGGGACAGCCATGGCCGCTCCAGCCGATCCGGGGCGCCTGTTTTTCACCCCGGCGCAGCGCGCCCAACTGGAAGCCACGCGCACGCGCAATGCCGCCCCGCCCGGTCCAGGCCAGCAGGCCTCGTCCGACAGCGCCCCGGCACCGTTGCGCTATGACGGCGTGGTCATCCGCTCCGACGGCAAGACCACGCGCTGGGTCGACGGCAAGGCACAACGTGACGGTTCCGGAGTGTCTGGCCTGAAGCCGGGCCAGATCCGCGCCAACGGCAAAGTGTACGAACCCTACCAGGTGCTGCGCCCCCTCCCTCCCGAGCCGGCCGGCCCGGACATGAAGGAATCCGCACCATGACACGCTCGCGCGGTTTTACCCTGATCGAGATGGCCATCGTGCTGGTCATCATCACCATCCTGATCGGTGGGCTGGCCATGCCATTGTCGGCTCAAATCCAGGCGCGACGGATTGCGGAAACCAAGAAAACGCTGGAGGAAACACGCGAGGCAATACTCGGGTATGCCATGATCCACTCTTGCAGCTGTGCCTACAACACGGTGGGGCCCACCGGCACACTCTATCCCTCGCCACAAACCACGTGCGCCTCTACCTCCTGCCCCACCTATAACCCGAGTTTGACCGCTGTCACACTTCAACACGCGTATCTGCCCTGCCCCGACACCGACAACCCGCCCGATGGAAAAGAGAACAGGGTTGGCAAAAGCTGCGCGGGGTCCAGTGGCCTGATGCCGTGGGTTGATCTGGGCATTGCGCCGCAGGATGCGTGGGGGAATCGCCTGCACTACGCGGTCATTTCGCAATTTGCCGATGCATCCATCGGGTTTTCAGCCAGCACCACGCTAAACCCGCCTGATCCGATCGTCATCTGCACCACGCACACCTGCGACAGATTAAGCCCGGATGTCGCAGGAAATGTCGTGTTTGTGCTGGTTTCCCACGGCCCCAACGGCTGGGGAGCGAACA
>DATCTE010000204.1:0-2256 GCA_036568085.1 Thiobacillus sp. | reverse complement strand
GCATGTCGAGCATGATCTCCTTGATCTCGCCAAGGTGCTCGTTGTTGAGGTTGTGCACGTGGTCGCCAATCAGCGTCTCGGCGCCCATCAGCTCCGGCCCCGGTCCCTTGTGCCCCTTGTCGACATACATGCCGTAGGCATCGCGTTGTTCGTAAGACATAATGCCTCCATGCTCGTGAAAAACTCCAGCGTGCGCTCTCTGGGACCCCGGGTCTGTTCGATGGTGCACCCACGGCAGGGGATAGTATTGTAGATAAGTACATAACACGCGGCAATGATGATTTTTACCTTGTTTTGCGGAAGTATTGGCAGGTTTAAGGTATAATTTCAATTTCCCGCGCGTGCCGTTCGGCACCATTCTGCAATGACCAAATTTGTCTTCGTCACCGGTGGCGTCGTGTCTTCCCTGGGTAAAGGGATTGCCGCCGCCTCTCTCGCCGCGATCCTCGAATCGCGCGGCCTCAAAGTCACCATGCTCAAGCTCGATCCGTACATCAACGTCGATCCGGGCACGATGAGCCCCATGCAGCACGGTGAAGTGTTCGTTACCGACGACGGGGCCGAGACCGACCTCGACCTCGGCCACTACGAGCGTTTCATCAGCACCCGCATGCGCAAGGTGAACAACTTCACCACCGGCCAGATCTACGAGTCCGTGATCCGCAAGGAACGCCGCGGCGAGTACCTCGGCAAGACGGTGCAGGTGATCCCGCACATCACCAACGAGATCCAGGATTACATCTACCGCGGCGCCGAAGGCGTGGACGTGGCGCTGGTTGAAATCGGCGGCACCGTCGGCGACATCGAGTCGCTGCCGTTCCTCGAAGCCGCGCGCCAGCTGTCCCTGCGCGCCGGCCGCAAGTCGTCGGCCTTCGTGCACCTGACGCTGGTGCCGTACATCGCATCGGCCGGCGAACTGAAAACCAAGCCTACCCAGCACAGCGTGCAAAAGCTGCGCGAGATCGGCATTTCGCCAAACGCGCTGCTGTGCCGCGCCGACCGCCGCATCCCGGACGACGAGCGCGCCAAGATCTCGCTGTTCTCGAACGTCGAAGAGCAGGCCGTCATTTCGGTATGGGACGTCGACACCATCTACAAGGTGCCGCAGGTGCTGCACGACCAGGGCCTCGACGAGATCATCTGCGAAGCGCTCGGCATCGAAGCGCCGCCGGCCGACCTGTCGATGTGGACCAAGCTGATTCACGCGCTGGAAAACCCGAAGCACGAAGTCACGATCGGCATGGTCGGCAAGTACGTCGACCTGACCGAGTCGTACAAGTCGCTGACCGAAGCGCTGCGCCACGCAGGCATCCATACCGAAAGCCGCGTCAAGATCGAGTACCTCGATTCCGAGGACATCGAAACCCGCGGCTGCGCCCACCTGGCCAAGTACGACGCCATCCTGGTTCCGGGCGGCTTCGGCAAGCGCGGCGTGGAAGGCAAGATCATGGCTGCCCGCTACGCCCGCGAGAACAAGATCCCTTACCTGGGCATCTGCCTCGGCATGCAGGTGGCGCTGATCGAATACGCGCGCCACATGGCCGGGCTGCCCAACGCGAACTCCACCGAGTTCGATCCGGACACCGACCAGCCGGTCGTCGCCCTGATCAACGAGTGGCAGAACCACGACGGCAAGGTCGAGCGCCGCGACGAAACCTCCGACCTGGGCGGCACCATGCGCCTTGGCGCGCAGACCTGCGCGGTCAATCCGGGCACGCTGGCATCCGAAATCTACGGCAGCGTCGTGACCGAGCGCCACCGCCACCGCTACGAGGCGAACAACCACTACCTGTCGCGCGTCGAGGAAGCGGGCCTGATCGTGGCCGCGCGCACCCCGAACGAAGACCTGTGCGAGATCATGGAACTGCCGCGCAGCGTGCACCCGTGGTACATGGGTGTGCAGTACCACCCCGAGTTCAAGTCGACCCCGCGCGCCGGACACCCGCTGTTCATCGCGTTCATCAACGCGGCGCTGGCCCACAAGGCGGCCAACGCCAACCCGGGCGCAGCCAACAGCGCGCCTGCTTTGCAAGGAGATGCAGCATGAAGCTTTGCGGTTTCGACGTAGGCCTCGAGCACCCGATTTTCCTGATCGCCGGCACCTGTGTGATCGAATCGCGCCAGATGGCGATGGACACCGCCGGCACGCTGAAGGAAATCACTTCCGCCCTCGGCATCCCGTTCATTTACAAGTCGTCCTTCGACAAGGCCAACCGTTCGTCGGGCAAGACCTTCCGCGGCCCAGGCATGGAGAAG
>DATCTE010000203.1:0-3325 GCA_036568085.1 Thiobacillus sp. | reverse complement strand
GCTCTATGAGAAACTCGCCACCAAGGCGGATTTTTCCAGCTGGGAACTGCGATTCGACCATTCGCGCTGATTGTTTTTCGCAACGCCACCTGCGCCCTTGAAGCCCTCCCGGGCGGCGAAGCGGGGGCTTGTGGCCGCCGTTAAGCATTTTGAATCGTTTGAAGCGCTATGGAAGGCGAAAGCCCGTTCCGCTTTCGACGAAAGGCGCGCTGCCGATGGCAAACCGGGCTTTGACGCGGTGCACATAACGCACTAAAACCTCCGCAAACCTGCCGCCGATCACCGTGCGGAGAAGCGGACGGGTTTCTTGAGGGAAAAAAGGACAAGGTCCCGATGACCAATGTGACGCAGAACCGGCCATTGTCGCCGCACCTGAGCATCTACAAACAAATTCCGACCATGGTGATGTCCATCGTTCACCGTTTCACGGGCATGGCTCTTTACGCCGGCACGCTGCTGGTCGCCTGGTGGCTGGTGGCCGCGGCCTCGGGTGAAGCCTATTTCGACTGGGTCAACGGGATCTTCGGTTCCATCCTCGGTCGGCTGGTGCTGTTCGGCTACACCTGGGCGCTGCTGCATCACATGCTCGGCGGCATCCGCCATTTCATCTGGGACACCGGACGCGGCTTTGATCCTGCGACCTCGACGAAGATGGCCTGGGCGACACTCGCGGGCTCGATCACACTGACGATCCTGGTCTGGATCGCCGGCTACGCAGCCCGTTTCTAGGAGCAAGAGGGATATGGATACCAACAAGATGCGTACGCCGCTCTCGAAGGTTCGCGGCCTCGGCTCGGCCAAGGAAGGCACCGACCATTTCTGGCGGCAGCGGCTGACGGCGGTGGCCAACGTGCCGCTGCTGCTGTTCTTCATCTTCTTCATCATCGCCTATAATGGCGAGCCCTACGCGGTGGTGGCCGGTGCGCTGTCCAATCCGCTGGTGGCGGTTCTGATGGGCCTGGTGGTGATTTCCGGCATCATTCACATGAAGCTCGGTATGCAAGTCATCATCGAGGACTATATCCATGCCGAGGGCATGAAGGTGAGCCTGTTGATCCTCAACACATTCTTTTCAATCGCGGTCGGCGCCGTTTCGCTGTTCGCGGTTCTCAAACTCGGCTTCGGAGGCTGACAGATCATGGTAATGACGTCGAGCGTCAACATTGGCGGACGCGCCTATTCGATTGTCGATCACGCGTATGACGTGGTCGTGGTGGGCGCCGGCGGCGCCGGACTGCGCGCCACCCTGGGCATGGCCGAACAGGGCTTCCGCACCGCCTGCATTTCCAAAGTGTTCCCGACCCGGTCGCACACGGTCGCGGCGCAGGGCGGCATTGCCGCCTCGCTGACCAACATGACGCCGGATTCGTGGCAGTGGCACATGTATGACACGGTCAAGGGCTCGGACTGGCTCGGCGATGTCGACGCCATGCAGTACCTGACCATGGAAGCGCCGAAGGCGGTCTACGAGCTCGAGCATTACGGCGTGCCGTTCTCGCGCACCGAGGATGGCCGGATCTACCAGCGGCCGTTCGGCGGCCACATGCAGAATTACGGCGAGGGCCCCCCGGTGCAGCGCACCTGTGCGGCGGCCGACCGTACCGGCCACGCCATCCTGCATACGCTCTATGGTCAGTCGCTGAAGAACAATGCCGAGTTCTTCATCGAGTATTTCGCCGTCGACCTGCTGATGGAAGACGACGGTCGCTGCACCGGTGTTGTCGCCTGGAACCTCGATGACGGCACCATCCACCGCTTCTCGGCGAAGATGGTGGTGCTGGCGACCGGCGGTTACGGCCGCGCCTATTTCTCGGCCACGTCGGCGCATACCTGCACCGGCGACGGCGGCGGCATGATTGCCCGCGCCGGGCTGCCGCTGCAGGACATGGAGTTCGTGCAGTTTCACCCGACCGGGATCTACGGCGCAGGCTGCCTGATCACCGAGGGCGCACGCGGCGAGGGCGGCTACCTGGTCAATTCCGAGGGCGAGCGCTTCATGGAGCGCTATGCGCCGTCGGCCAAGGACCTGGCCTCGCGTGACGTGGTGTCGCGCTGCATGACGCTGGAAATCCGCGAGGGCCGCGGCGTCGGCAAGGCCAAGGACCACATCTTCCTGCACCTCGATCACCTCGATCCCGCAGTGCTGCACGAGCGGCTTCCGGGGATCTCGGAAAGTGCCAAGATCTTCGCCGGCGTCGACGTGACACGCGAGCCGATCCCGGTGCTGCCGACGGTGCATTACAACATGGGCGGCATCCCGACCAACTACTGGGGCGAGGTGCTCAACCCGACATCCGAGGATCCGGACAGGGTGACCCCGGGCCTGATGGCGGTCGGCGAAGCCGGCTGCGCGTCTGTGCACGGCGCCAACCGTCTTGGCTCCAACTCGCTGATCGACCTCGTGGTGTTCGGCCGTGCGGCGGCGATCCGCGCCGGCGAAGTGATCGACCGGACATCGGCGATCCCGGCGGTCAACGAGGCCTCGTTCGAGAAGATCATGACCCGCTTCGACGGCGTGCGCCATGCTTCGGGCTCGACGCCGACGGCCGAGCTGCGCGAGAAGATGCAGCGCACCATGCAGGAAGACGCCGCCGTGTTCCGCACCCAGGAATCGCTTGAATCCGGCTGCAAGCGGATGGGCGAGATCTGGGGCGAGCTGTCGGACGTGAAGGTCACCGACCGGTCAATGATCTGGAATTCGGACCTGATGGAAACGCTCGAGCTCGACAATCTGATGGCCAACGCGATCACCACCGTGGTTTCGGCCGAGGCGCGCAAGGAAAGCCGTGGCGCGCATGCCCGCGAGGACTACAAGGATGGTCCGATGGGCGGCCGCGACGACGAGAACTGGCGCAAGCACACGCTGTCCTGGGTAGACGAGAAGGGTGCGGTGAAGCTCGACTACCGTCCGGTCCACACCGAGCTGATCGCCGAAGGCATCGATCTCGCCAAGATCGCGCCCAAGGCCCGCGTGTACTAAGAGGGAACAGAGACAATGGTTGAACTCACACTCCCGAAGAATTCGCAGCCGAAGCCGGGCAAGGTCTGGCCGAAGCCGGAAGGCGCCAAGAACACGCGCGAATTCAAGATCTACCGCTGGTCGCCCGATGACGCGGAAAATCCGCGCATCGACACGTTCCACATCGACACCGACGATTGCGGACCGATGGTGCTCGACGGCCTGTTGTGGATCAAGAACAAGATCGACGCGACGCTGACGCTGCGCCGGTCCTGCCGCGAGGGCATCTGCGGCTCCTGCGCGATGAATATCGACGGGCTCAACACCCTCGCCTGCACCAAGGGCATGTCCGACGTCCGCGGCCCG